>VGYL01000093.1 GCA_016872975.1 Planctomycetota bacterium | reverse complement strand
GATCTCTTGAACATCCATGTCCATTCTCCTTATAAACTCATGGTTCACAAGGAGTTATCGACCGCCAACCCTCGCTCGCTTGAGCCTATCTCGCGCTGTCGTATTAGTGAGCGAGCGGGGACCCCGTTGACAACGCGGTTATGGTAACGTGTGTGTTCCTTCTCGCCCTCGGGAACTCCCGGGACGTAGCCCATTCCGCACTTTGGACAGGTCGTCATACGTCGATGTTCTCCACGCTCAACGTCACTCCTCAGGCGCGGCCTTCACGACGTCGCCCGAAGGAGTTAGTTGGCTGTGTTCGTCGTTCCACACAATTGCCTTTGCTGACCAGATTTCCCTCATGTTCCCATACACGTAAGACGAACCCACCGGTGTGATCATTCCCGCGCCGGCCCCGCGCTGTAAACCAATGAGTGCATCAGCTCCCATCGCTCTTGCCTGGCGCTTCAAGTTGTTGATTGTGTCGGTCGGGCTATGGAGTCTTCCGGCATTTGCCTCGACAACACCTATGATTTTGTACGGCCTTGAGATGTCTGCCTCGTCCCTTATTTCGATTGGGAAATCGGGTGACTTCGCTGGGCGTGCATGGGTTTCGTATGGTATGCTACGAGTATTGACACAACCAGCAGAGATGAGTGTCACAAGGCATCCGATGGTGAATCCAAGCAATCTCTCCATCTCTCTCTCCTTCGGGCAACAATACATATTTCGATCTGCAACTGGGAGCGCTATCCCCCAAACTCCCCGGCCTAGCAGCTTCGGTCGGTCTGTATCTATGTCTGGCCGTGGCAGAACCATGGACGTCCCAGGTGCGTTTGTCTCCGACATTGCCGCCATACGATTCTCTCCAACCTTTGCCCACGATTATAGCTGGTCTGGTCGACTAGGTCAAGAGGGAGAAAAGGGGTCGGTCCTCGGATTACAGTGCAACTGCCCCGCTGCCTATTCCTGAGAACTGCCCCTTCTCCCAGCGTCCCACACCATCCGCAGGGTCTTAAACGGCGGTTCAGGAGGGGTGGTCGGTCGCACGTTCCCCTCCCCCATCCCCGCGCCAACAACCGTACGGATAGTTCACAATTTCTACTCTCTTTTCGATTTCTGTGGAACATACGAGCTTCGAGAAGCGTCTATGAGTATGGGACGGGGCCCGGGGGGCGAGGGACGCAGGGACGGTCCTGATGCGTGCGCCTGCGACCCGCGAACCTCGGGCCGTGACTTGGGTCGGTTTTGCGTCTTCTGCCGTTCTTTGCGGCTCACGAAAGGAATTGGTGGGGCAAGCGGGACCCCAATCGCGATGAATCGCGATTGGGAGTCCGACCCACCCTACATATTGTCCTTCTTGTCACAACAAACGAGATGTCAAACCTTCGGCGTATAGAGAGAATACCGAGTCCAGCGCAGGAGATGATCCGACTCCGTGTCTCCGTGGTGACGACTGCGGCAGAACGAAGCCAATCATCGGGCAAGATATCCTACTATTCCCAGTGTTCCCGTATTCTATCATCCTACCATGCCGGTGCGAGGTCTTCTGCGCCAAACAAACCCAATTTCGGGATGGACCGAAGGAAGGCTAACTGCCCCTGCGGAAAGGAGTTATGGCAAATGGGACCTGGGACGGGCGTCGGAAAAACAAAGCCAATTTGGGCAACGACCCGGTAGAAAGCTGAGAAAGGAAGCCACAGAGGTCACAGAGAACACAGAGAGAAGAACATCAGAAGGTGTGAAAGTGAGAAGATTAGGGGGAAGAACGCTAGGCCCTCCGACTTTCTGCGCTTCCTACCTTCTTGCCCTGTCACCCGGGCTCTTCTCTGTGACCTCTGTGTCCTCTGTGGCCAAGATTCGTGTTTAGCCTTTGAGCGGATCGTTGAATTTGGGAAGGGAGTTCTGAAGTTTGAAGTGTCAAGCTGGGCAAGTCCGTGGTCGGGATACCCCAGCATTCCAGTATTCTATTGTTCCACCGTTTCAACCCGAGGCGTTCGTGCGAAACAAAGCCAATTTCGGGATGGACCGAAGGAAGGCTATCCGCCTCTGCGGCAAGGATTTATGGAGAATGGGACCTGGGACGGGCGTCGGAAAAACAAAGCCAATTTGGGCAACGACCCGGTAGAAAGCTGAGAAAGGAAGCCACAGAGGTCACAGAGAACACAGAGAGAAGAAGATCACAAGGTGTGAAGGTGAGAAGATGAGGGAGAAGAACGCCCGGCCCTCCGACCTTCCGGACTTCTTGCCTTTTTGCCCGCCGGCCTGGGCTCTTCTCTGTGACCTCTGTGTCCTCTGTGGCCAAAACTCCTGTTTAGCCTTTGAGCGGATCACCGTTTTTTGTTCTTTCAGTCACAACAACAAGATGACGTCCTTTGACCACACAGAGGTGATCGCAGTCCCCCTGCCGAAGCTGGCGCGGCTGCGACTCCGTGTCCTTCGCGGTGAAGATTCGCGCGAAACGAACCCAATTTCGGAAGAAGTCGGGCGGGGACGCCCAAGCTACGAAGAAACGCCTGACGGCGTCTCTACGAACGAGGGTAATCGTGCCAAACAAAACCAAGGTTGGGCAGACTGGGGTATTTGGGGGGCAGTGCAGGGAGAGCCTGTCGTGCGAAACAAAGCCAATTTCCGGACGACCGAAATGGCCGCTAACTGCGGCTTGGGACGTGGGTTATGCGCGAAGATGGCGGCGGTGCGCCGGGGAAAAACAAAGCCAAATTTGCGGCGGCGACGCCGGGGACGGGACCGGGGGACGTGGGCCGTGGGGATCTCCCCGAGCGTCGTCCCCGGCGGGCTCGGGTTGACTCCGAGGGGCGTGGAGGCTACCATTTCGCAGCAGCGTTCCACCCGAAGGCCGGCAGGTCTTGGGGAGGGCTGGATTGTCAACGCGCCTCGACAGGAAGACACGATCATGGCCAATGACTTCGCACCGCAGCCGACCCACACGAATCGACGAGACTTTCTCAAGCTGGCCTGTCGCGGGGCGGCGGCATACGCCTGTCTGGGGGCGGCGGGACAACTCGGCCTCATGGCCGCCGACAAGAAGACCGCGAAGCGGAACATCGTGTTCGTGCTCAGTGACGATCACCGGTATGACTTCATGAGTTTCCTGCCGCAGGCGCCGGCGTTTCTGGAGACGCCGCACATGGACCGCATGGCGCGGCAAGGAGCCCACCTGGTCAACGCCTTCGTCAGCACGTCCCTGTGCTCGCCGAGCCGGGCCTCGATCCTCACCGGCCAGTACATGCACCGCCACCAGGTCGTCGACAACCAGCGGCCGGAGCCGCCGGGGATCGCGTTCTTCCCGCGGTACCTCCAGCAGGCGGGTTACCAGACCGCCTTCGTCGGCAAGTGGCACATGGGACATGAGGAGGATCATCCCCGGCCCGGCTTCGATCAATGGGTCAGCTTCAAGGGCCAGGGCGTCTACTTCGACCCCGTTCTCAACATCAACGGCACGCACCGGAATTTCCAGGGATATACGACGGATATCCTGACCGACCAGGCCCTGGAATGGCTCAAGACCGGCCGGGATGCGCGGCGGCCCTTTTTCCTGTACCTGTCCCACAAGGCGGTCCATTACCCCTTCGAGCCCGCCACGCGCCACGAAGGCCGGTACGCCAAGAGCAAGATCCGGCGGCCCGAGACGATGGCCAATACCGAACAGAACTACCAGACGCAGCCCCACTGGGTCCGCGAGCGGCGCTACAGCATCCACGGCGTGGACCACATGGAGACCGGGCCGTACGACAACGATCCGGTCCCGTCCTTCGACGATCTGTACCATCAGTACTGCGAGAGCCTGCACGGGCTCGACGAGAACCTCGGCCGCGTGCTGCGCTACCTCGACGAGTCGGGGCTGAGCCGGTCCACGCTCGTGGTCTACATGGGCGACAACGGCTTCGCGCTGGGCGAGCACGGCTTCTACGACAAGCGCGACGCCTTCGAGCCCTCGATCCGCGTCCCGCTGCTCGCCTACGCCCCGGGCCTGATCCCGCCGGGCACCCGCGTGACGCCGATGGTGCAGAACATCGACATCGCCCCGACGCTGCTCGAGGCGGCCGGGGTCCCGGTCCCCGCGTCGGCCCAAATGGACGGCCGGTCGTTTCTGCCTTTCCTGCGGGGCGAATCGGTCCCCTGGCGGGACCACATCCTCTACGAGTACCACTGGGAATGGAACTTCCCCGCGACGCCGACGATGTTCGCGATCCGCACCGAACGATACAAGTACATCTTCTACCACGGCGTGTGGGACCACGACGGGTTCTACGACCTCCAGACCGACCCGCACGAGCGGCACAATCTCATCAACGTGCCCTCATACCAGGGACAGACCGAGGCTCTGAAGAAACAGCTCTTCGACGAGCTCGAAGCCGGCGGAGCCTTGAACGTCCCGGTCCTGCGCCCTGCGGGCGAGCGCCTCGACCAGCGCAAGTACAAGCGCTGAGCGCCCGTATGAAGGCCGGCTTGCAGTGTGCCCGCGAGAGCGCAGTATCACGGGCGTCCCGCCCGTGGGGACATCGCTGGTGCTTCATGACAATGGACTTTCCGGGTGGGTAGCAGCGGCAAGCGCAGCTTGCCGCTGGTTTGCCTATCCGCCATCGGCAAGCTCCGAAGACACCGCTTGCCGCTGCCACCCGTCGCCTCTCCCCGGAGGTTCAATCGTCATGAAGCACCAGAACCTGGCCCACGCAGGCGGGAAATGGCCCCGCGACTCGTGTGCAAGATGCCTCATTGTTCTACACATGGTTGGCTCGGTAGAGACAAGGGGGCGGCATCGCCAAGGCCGCCGGCCTTGACGATGCCACCCTTTTCGCACACCCTCTTGCGAGCATATTACGAGCCAGGGCTATCTGCCTCCGCAAGACGCAGTCGCAGACGTCGCGACGCCTCGGCTCAGGACAATCGCCTGATGAGTTTTGACGGACAAGACCGGTAATTGCACCGCACCCGTCGTTTCGCCGATGTGCCTCGCGCCGGGCAACGTGTGGTTGTAGGGTGGGGCTTGCCCCACCAAGAAGCCGGACCCAAGGAAAGCGGTGGGGCAAGCCCCACCCTACACATTACCGAACTTGCTCGTCAAAACTCATAAGGCACTTGGCGCACTTGTGGCATCGGCATCCTGCCGATGATTCATGGGCGGGAAGCCCATGCCACGTCGGAATGACGCCCGCGCGCGATTGCCCTGCGTCTCGGCCTTTTGGATTTGACGGGCATGAAGGGCGCGACTACAATCGCGTCTGTTCGGTTGAGAATTCCGGCAACATGTGCGCCGGAACAGAATCGGTCATCATCAAGAGAGAGGTGCAGGAGCATGAAGGGGCAATCGACCAGTCAATCCCGTCGAGAGTTTCTGGCAACCACAGCGTCCGCGGCGGCCCTGAGCGTCGTGGCCGGCTGCAGGCAGGAAGGGGAAAACAGGACTATGGCAAGAGGGGACAAGATACCGGTGGGCCTGCAAGTCTATTCGGTCCGCAAGGACGCCGAGAAGGACCTGCCCGGCGTGCTCGCCCAGATCGCCCGGATGGGCTACCAGGGCGTCGAGTTCGCGGGCTACTATGGTCACCAGGCCAAGGCGATTCGCAAGATGCTCGACGACAACGGCCTGGTCTGCTGCGGCACACACACGCAGATGGCCGATCTCGCCGACGACAAGCTGGCCGCCACGCTCGAGTTCAACCAAACCCTCGGCAACAAGTACGTGATCGTCCCATGGCTGGAGCCGGCCAAGACCGACCCCCAGGGGACGTGGCTCGGACACGCCAAGCGGCTCAATGCCCTTGCCGAGAAGCTCAAGCCACAAGGGATGCTGGTTGGCTATCATAACCACGCTCATGACTTCGATCGCGTCGGTGACACGACCCCGTGGGACATTCTGGCCAGCAACACCCGGCCCGATGTCATCATGCAGCTCGACACCGGCAACGCGCTGGACGGCGGCGGCGACCCGATCCTGTACCTGAAGCGCTATCCCGGCCGGACCGTCACGATCCACCTCAAGGAGCACTCCGCCACGAACAAGAAGGCCATGATCGGCGAAGGCGACGTCAAGTGGGCCGAGGTCTTCCAGCTTTGCCGGACGGTCGGCGGCACGAAGTGGTATATCATCGAGGAAGAGAAGGACGCCGTCCCGCCGCTCCAGGGCGCCGAGATTTCCCTGAACAATCTGAAGAAGATCCTGACCTGAGGCAGAAGGCAGAAGGTAAAAGGTAAAAGGTGAAAAGACAAAAGGAAGAAGCAGGCCGCCGTGTCTGCGGTCTCACTTTTTCCTTTTGTCTTTTCCCGGCTCTCAGCCCAGAGGCTCGGTCGTGTAACTCATACGGAGCGATCATCCATGAACCCCCTGTAGACCTTATAATGGTCCGTGTCTTCGTACGCGATCGAGGCGATGGGGGCGCAGTCAAAGCTGTAGATCGTGGCACCGGGACAGGAGAGCAGGATGGGGGAGTGCGTGGCGATGATGAACTGGGCGTGGCCGGCGGCGCCCATTTTCGTCAGAAGGTCGAGCAGAGCCCGTTGCGTTTTCGGGGAAGGAGCAGTTTCGGGCTCGTCGAGGAGGTAGAGGCCCTTGATCGCGTAGCGGGCCTTGAAGAAGGACATGATCGACTGGCCGTGTGATTGGGTCAGTAGGGACTGGCCGCCGAAGTAGTCGAGCTGGCCGGGATCGGTCGCGGCCCACTCGTCGAGGATGCGGGCGAAGTCCTGGAAGACGGAGGAGCCGAAGAACGAGCCCGGCACCTGCCCGTTGACCCACTCGACGGAGACATAGTGCCAGAGCCGGTCCTCGTACGGATTCACCTTGTAGCGTGTCCGGCCCCCCTCCCGCCAGATGAAAATCTCGCACCGGCGGGCAATCGCCTCCAGCAGCGTCGATTTGCCCGTGCCGTTCTCACCCACGAACAGCGTCACCGGCGTGCGAAACGCGAGCCCCTCCGTCCGGCGAAAGAGGTCGAGGTTGAAAGGGTAGTGCTCCCGGGTCGGATACCGATCCGGGTGGAGATTCACGCGCTGCAAATGCATTCCAGAGCCTCTCAGACCGTCTGTGTTCACACCATGCGAAAGACGCATCATACCGAAAGGACGATGGAATGGATAGTGTACGCCATAACCGCTTGACGATTGTTTTATAGTGGGCGCGGGGCCGGGGCGGCGGTAGAATCGTCCCTCAAGTCAGGGTAACAGTGATTCATGATTGGCACGGCCCGTGTCCATCATCAATCGTCCATATTCAATATCGATGAGGAGATTGCCATGTCTGAGAAGAAACCTGCTCTTTCGCGGCGCGCCTTTCTGGGACGGACGGCGGCGGCGGTCGCGCTGCCCGCCCTCGTGCCGGCCTCGGTGTTCGGCCGCGACGGCGCGGTCCCGCCCAGCGAGCGCATCGTGCTCGGCGGCATCGGGATCGGCAACCGCGGCACCCACGTGCTCAACTGGATGCTGCCGGAGAAGGACGTGCAGTTCGTGGCGAACTGCGATCCCCAGAGGCAGCGCCGCGAGAACGTCAAGAAGGTCGTGGACACCCGCTACGGCAACAGCGACTGCAAGCTGTACGCCGACATTCGCGAGTTCCTGGCCGTCCGCACGGACATCGACGCGGTCCTGAGCACCACCGGCGACCGCTGGCACGCGCTGGCGGCCATCTGGGCCATGCGGGCGGGCAAGGACGTGTACTCCGAGAAGCCGTCGGCCATGACGATCGCGGAAGGCCAGGCGGTCGTGGAGACCGCCCGGCGCTACCGGCGGGTCTACCAGTCCGGCATCCAGCGGCTCAGCGAAGGCAATTTCACCTTCGCCAACGAGTTGCTGCGGCTGGGCTATCTCGGCAAGGTCCATACCGTCCGGGCGCACATCGCCCCGTGGGACGCCGCCGAGATGCGGCACGACTGGCTGCCGCAGGAACCGCTGCCGCCGAAGGAGGAGATGGATTGGGACGCCTGGCTGGGCCCCTGCCCCTGGCGGCCGTACAACTCCGCCTACACCCGCGGCAGTTGGCGCAACCACTATGACTTCCACACAAGCTGCATCGGCGAATGGGGCGCCCATACGTTCGCTCAGTGCCAGGTGGCGCTCGATCTGTGGAAGACCTCGCCGGTCGAGTACAAGTACGTCAAGAACGACAGCGGCGACGGCATGGTCACGACCTTCGCCAACGGCGTGAAGATGGTCCTGGAGCGCGACATGGACAAGAAGATCTGGCACGGCTCCTGCGGCGTCCGCTACGAAGGCACCGACGGCTGGGTCGCCATCGCCGACGGCTACTCCAAGCCGGAGGTCTCGAACCCCGCCTGGATGTCGGACTTCAAGAAGCTCGTCGATGATTACAGTGCCCGCACCCAGCGGCCGATGAGCCACGTCCGCAACTTCTTCGATTGCGTCAAGTCGCGCCGCGAGCCCGTGGCGAATCCGGTGATGATGCACCGCTCCATGTCCTCGGTGCACGCCGCCAACGTCTGCATGTGGCTCCAGCGTGACATCCGGTTCGATCCGGTCAAAGAAGAATTCGTCAACGACGCCGAAGCGAACCGGTTCCGCTCCCGCGCCATGCGCGAGCCGTGGGTCATCTGAAGAAATTCAAAAGGGAAAAGGCAAAAGGAAAAAGTACAACCGATGAACGTTTGACCTTTGCCTTTCTACGTGAGGACACTGCCATGTGTACATTGAGAATACGTCGGGTCGTGATCATGATGCTCGTGCTGGGCTGGGCCCTGCCCCTGCTCGCACAGACCGTCGCGTCGAAGGGGAACGAAGGCAAGCTGATCGCCGTGCTCCAGAACGCCAGCGCCTCCCGCAAGGACAAGGCCGATGCCTGCCGGCAGTTGGCCATCATGGGCGGCAAGGATTCCATCGCCCCGCTGGCGGCCCTGCTCACCGACGAGGAGCTCTCCCACAATGCCCGCTACGCGCTGGAGCCCAACCCGGACCCGGCCGTCGATGCGGCTCTCCGCGACGCGCTCGGCCGGCTCAAGGGCAAGCTGCTCGTGGGCGTGATCGACAGCATCGGGGTGCGCCGCGATGCCAAGGCCGTGGGTGCGCTGGCCAAGTTGTTGGGCCACACCGATGCGCTGGTCGCCGGTGCAGCGGCGCAGGCCCTGGGCGACATTGGGACCGCCGAGGCCACGGGCGCCCTGCAGGCGGCGCTGCCGCAGGCGGCCGCCGGCACGAGGCTGGCCCTCTGTGAAGGCCTGTTCCGCGGCGCGGAGGCATTGGCGGCCGCCGGCCAGAGGGAGCCGGCCGTCGCGATCTACGAGAAGCTGCTGGAACTGGACGCCGCCCACCAGGTCCGCGCTGGGGCCCTGCGCGGGATACTCCTGACCCGCGAGCGCGGGGCCCCGAAGCTGCTGCGCCAGTACCTGCGCAGCAATGACTATATCCTCTTCTCGGCGGCGGTGCAGGCGTCGCAGGATGTGCCGGGCGACCGAGTCACCAAGGCGCTGGCCGACGAGATGCGAAACGTGTCGGCCGACAACCAGATTCTGATCATTCAGGCCCTCGGGCTCCGCGGCGACAAGGCGGCCGTACCGGCGCTGCTCGACACGGCCAGGAGCGGCCCCAAGCCCGTTCGCCTCGCCGCCATGCAGGCGGTGACGGAGATGGGCGATGCCGCGGCCGTGCCGGTGCTCGTGCAAGGGCTGGACGACAGCGATCGTGAGATCGCCCAGGCCGCCCAGGGATGCCTGGCCACCCTGCCCGGTCGCGAGGCGGACGCGGCGGTCGCGGAGATGTTCCGCAGCGGCGGTCCCGCCCAGCAGCGCGTGGCCCTCGACCTGATGAACCGCCGGCGGATCAAGGACAGCATGCCCCTGTTGTTGCAGACGGCCCGCAGCGGCGATCCGAAAGCGCGTCCGGACGCCATCAAGATGATCGGCGATCTGGGCGGGGCCGAGCAGTTGCCGGCCCTGCTCGAGGTGCTCGAGGCGGCCCCGACCCCGCAGGATCTGGCCGCCGCCGAGCAGGCCATCGCCACCGCCTGCACGAAAGACAGGGACCCGCAGGCGCAGGCCGAGAAGCTGGCCAACCGGCTCCCGCAGGTCAAGCCCGCCCAGCAGGTGGCCCTGCTGCGTGTGATCGCCGGCATCGGCGGACCGGGCACCCTGAAGGCCGTGCGCCCCCTGACCGAAAGTTCCAACGCCGAGGTCCGATCCGCCGCCATCCGCGCCCTGGGCAACTGGCGAACCGCCGATGCGGCGCCGGATCTGCTGGCCCTGGCGAAGAAGACGGCCGATCCCGTGGTCGTGCGGGGCTACCTCACTCTGGCCGCCCGCGGCGAGATGTCGGTGGAGCAGCGGCTCGGGATGTGCCGTGAGGCCGCCGGCGTGATCCAGCGGGATGACGAGAAGAAGCTGCTGCTCGGCACGCTCGGCAACATCGAATCGCCCGAGGCGATCAACGTGATCCTGCCGTACCTGGGCGATGCGGGCGTTCAGCAGGAGGCCGGCCTGGCCGCCGTGACGGTGGCCGAGAAGCTGATGCGGGGCCGCGGCCCCTGGCCGCATGCGCCCCAGTTGGTCGAGCCGCTCGAAAAGGTGATTGGGGCCACCAAGAACGAGGAAGTGGCCAAGCGGGCCAAGACCCTCCTGGAGCAGGCCAAGGCCGGCAAGCGCAGGAGCTGACGGACAGCCGGGACGATGGAAGATGGTTGATGGTTGATGGTTGATTGGAAGATCCGCGCCGCACACGCTCTTACTTCAAACATCAACCATCGAACTTCCTTACTATTGTCTGATGAGCGAATCCATGCTGTTACCGTGGGAAGATCTGCATCGTATGGAAGGCGACCTGCCTTGGGCGGCGTTGGAGACCTTTGCCGACGCCGTCGTCGATGATCCCGCGCTGGCCCAGGAGCTCTTCGCCGAGTACGACCGGGCTTGGCAGGCCGGCGATGTGCCTACGTACGTCGATCTCTATGTGCCGGCCATTTTTGCTTTGGCCGCCCCCAGGTTGGGCGACCGGCAGCGTCGCGAAATCGGCGACTTTCTGGTCGACAGGCTGCTTGAGGCCGGACCAGAAGGCGCAGACCTGACTGAGGGGGCGCTGTTGGCGGCGTGCGGTTCGCTGGGACCGGTTGTCTTGCCCAAGGTCCTCGATGCGCTCGAAGCGACCAAGAGTAGCTATCACTCCATCGCTTGGTCGCGGTGTTGGGACTTGACCGCGTTGGCCCTCGAGACCGAGGATGCGGAACTCCGTGATCGGACGATCCAAGCGTGCGTCCGACTGCTCGAACAAATCGAGCACGGCCCCGTCGAGGAGTTCCTGGGGATCCCCGCCGCCTGGACCCTGGCTTTGCTGAAATACGCCGATGCCGTCCCGCTGCTCCAACGACTGAGCCAGGAATGCAGCCGCTTGTCCGGGGGCGTGGATTACCAGGAGGCGATGGAGTTTCTCCTGGGGCAATCCGATCTCGTTCCTTATGAGAGACTGTGGGAACGACCGGTCCGCGACTGGTTGGAAGGCAACTGGCGAATGGTCAGGGAACAGCATGCCCAACGCGAGTCCGAGAAGTCGATGGCGGAATTCGACGAGGCGAAACGCGCCCCGAGGCAAAGCGGCTACCGCCCGCCGGAGCAGATACCTGTCACCCCGCCGATTCCCATCGTGGAACATCCGCCCCGGGTCGGCCGCAACGATCCCTGCCCCTGCGGCAGCGGCAGGAAGTACAAGAAGTGCTGCGGCGATCCGGCCAAAGGCCAAACCGCGAATGTCTGAAAATCGGTGTGCCGAGCACACCCTACCGCTGTCGCCCATTCCATGAGGGGAACCGTAGGAGCAGTTGATTGGAGGTTGTTCTATGACGAATGGATCTCTTCTGTTGCCTTGGGAAGATCTGCGTCGGATGGAAGGCGATCTGCCCTGGACAGCGTTGGAGACCTTTGCCGACGCCGTCGTCGCTAATCCCGCGCTAGCCGAGGAGCTCTGCGCCGAATATGACCGGGCTTGGCAGGCCGCGGACGTGCCCACCTATGTCACCATTTATGTCCCGGCGATCTTCGCTCTGTCCGCCCCCAGGCTCGACGACCGGCAGCGTCGCGAGATCGGCAGTCTCCTGATCGATAGGCTGCTCACCGCCAGCGTCGAGGCTGCCGACGTGGACGAGCAAATCCTGCTGGCCGCCGCCGGTTCCCTGGGACCGGCGATCCTGCCCGGAGTCCTCGACCGGCTCGAAGCGACGACGGCGGACGCGGAGGCCGACGCGTCCTCTTCGTGCTGGCATCTGACGCCCCTGGCCGCTGGGACCGAGGACGCCGCCATCCGGGAGCGAACGATCCGCGTGTGTGTCCGGCTGCTCGAACAGATCGAGCGGGAAGAAGTCGAGGAGTTTTGGGGCGATTCGGCCGCCTGGGCGCTGGCTCGGCTCAAGTATGCCGACGCCGCCCTGCTGCTCCAGCGCCTGGACGAGAAATACGGACGCTCCTACAGCCGGGATTACCGCGAGGCTTGGGAGTTCCTGCAGGGACAAGCGGACCGTGCGGCGCGGCAAGAACCGTGGGAACGGCCGGTCCGGGAGTGGCTCGAATCTCACTGGGATGAGACCCGGGAGTGGCACGCCCGACGTCGCGCCGCCAGTCCGGAGCACAGGCGCGAGCTGATCGACCGGTTCCTGACCTCCCCGCAAGCCCAAGACCTGCCCGAGGGTATCGCCGAAGATGCCTCGTACATCGCGCAGCTACTGCTCGACTACGTCTATACGCACGAAGAGGCGACCCCGGAAGAACTGACCGAGCCCACGGTGCAGGACTTGTTGCTCGACGTGTTCCCGCGGAAGATCAGCGCGGAGCGGGAGTTCTTCGAGAAGGTGCCTGTCGTGGTGGAGAGCTTCCTCCGGTGGATGGCATCCGAGGGAATTCTGCCCGAGGGGCAGTCCACCGCCGAGGCGGTGCGCGGTTGGGCCCCAGGAAGCGTGGCCGCCGCCATGGACCCCGAGCATTGGGGACCCGCCAAGCGGATGACGATGGAGGCAATGCGGGCCGGTGTGGATCCGACGGATCAAGTAGCGGTGCTGAAGTACATGAAAGAACAGACGGCGAAGGCCCTGGCGCAACGTGCCAAGGACATGCCGGCTCCACCGCCCATCCCCATCGTGGAGCATGCGTCCAAGACCAGCCGTAACAATCCGTGTCCCTGTGGCAGCGGCAGGAAGTACAAGAAGTGTTGCGGCGATCCGGCCAAGGGGCAGGAAATTGGAATAGTGGAATAATGGAATAGTGGGTAGGCGGAGGCATCCTCGGGCCCCATCATTCCCTCATTCCAGCATTCCATCCGTGCCTGTCGTGAGCATCTTGCCCGCGCTCCGAAGATATGCTCTCACGAGCACACTACAAACGGGCAGAACCGTTCCGATTGCGTCATCTTGCCCCAGAGCATATCATGAGGGTACCGATGCGGCTGTCAGCGGTTTTGCGGATACACAGGTAGCAGGAGGAAGATGCATGACATCGATCGCTCGCCGGACCTCCGTCGCCGTCTTGAGTCTCCTGGCGGTAGCCCCCGTTCTCGCCAATGATGACGGGATCATCATCCGTAAGAACGAGCGGACCCTGGAGCAGATTCAAAAAGCCTACGGCGAGATCCCACCGGTGCCGTACCAGCCGCCCGCCGAGCGGTGG
>VGYL01000092.1 GCA_016872975.1 Planctomycetota bacterium | reverse complement strand
TTGCCCCACCGCTTTTCTTGGGTCCGGCTTCCCGGTGGGGCAAGCCCCACCCTACAACCACACGTTGCCTGGCGCGAGGCACATCGGCGAAACGACGGGTGCGGCGCGATTACCGGTCTTGTCCGTCAAAACTCATTAGGCGGAACTCCAAACTAGGCCAACTCCCAGCGCCGGGCGGGATTGCCGGTTTTGCTCGTCAAAACCCATCAGGTTGCCGAACCCGTCACGCTTGCCCGGGCGCTCCAGAGACGCTCGATATCGCGGGCAACGATTTCTGCCACGATGCGTTGAAGTTCCAGCAGATCCTGAGAGGCGTTCTCAGGGATCGACGGTCTGGCGATAATGCCGTGAATAGGAGCAACCGAGATCTCCTCCATGCGGCCCGGCGCGCGCCGGCGTCTGGCCGCCACCCGGCGCTGCTCGGCCAGAATGTTCTCGGCCAGATCGTACGTCGGGATCTGGCCCGCCTCGATGGGCAAGGATCGAGGCGTCGCGCCCGCATCGGCGCGGACCGGATGCTCCCTGGGAGCCGGCCGCGCGACGAGCGATTCCGCGTCTGCAGCCCCGTCGTCCGAAGGCAGGATGCTCCGGTCGAAAGGCGGAATGACGTCCCTGGCACGCAGTACCCTTTTGCGCTGGGGCCGACGATTATGATTCACCTCGTCCACGGTCGAACAAACCTCCTGGTAAACATGGTCTCCCGGACCGGACGAACACATTTCCCGGTTGCTCACACACTCAACTACGATACTATCGGCCGAAGCGCGGCGCGGGCGTGAATCGGAATACGCCGGACGTAGACAAAGTACGCCCCGCGCGAGGCGCCGTCGTCAGCGGTCAGCCACGTCTGGAGTTTCATCTTGCCGGGCTCCAACCGGGTTCGGAAGACGACTTCCTTGGCCTCGGCGGGGACCGGGCCGGTGAGATCGATGTCCCCAATTACCAGTCGGGCCCTGCTCGCGGCGATCGCCTGGCCGCCGGGAAGGGCTGCATTGATCGGCTGGTCCGCCTCTTTCGGCCAGCGTCGCAGCGCGAACTCGTACTCGCCCGCCTGCGCGACGTCCACGGCCCAGAAGCCGTTGGCCTGCTGGCCCTTGAGGATATGTGTCTGGTCCCAGGGGGGCAGGTCACCGCCATGCCAGTCGTGACAGGTCAGGCACGCGGGATTCTCCCGGTCGGAGCCGAGGACGATTTCGCAGTATTCGTCAAAGCGCGGCGAGACGCTCGCCCACCACTCCTCGTACGCCCGCCGCAGCTTCTCGACCATTTCCGGATGGCGGCCACTCACATCGTTCTTCTGGCCGGGATCGACACGGATCTCGTAGAGTTCCTTGCCATTGACCAGACGCCAGCGGTCGGTCATGACCGCGCTCTGCCGCCATTTCTGCGGATGCTCGAGGCGCTGCGAGTCGGTGACGAGGACCCGGTCGGGCCAGTGGGCCGCGGCATCCCGCAACAGCGGCACGAGACTGGCGCCGTCCAACGTCACCCCGGCCGGCTGGGGCAGCCGGCAGATCTCCATCAGCGTCGGCAACAGGTCGATATGGGCGGTCAGACGGTCGAGGTCCTTACCGCCGCCCAGTCCACCGGCAGGCCAGCGCAGGAAGCACGGCACGCGATGGCCGCCGTCATATTCGCTGCCCTTGGTCCCGCGCATGCCCGCATTGAAGCCTTTGCCGCCCCGGAAGCCGGCGGCGGTTCCGTTGTCGGTCATGAAGATGAGGATCGTGTTCTCTTCGAGACCGAGCGTCCTGAGCCGGCTCCGTAACCGACCCATGTTCTCGTCGATGTTGGTAATCATGCCGTAGAAGTTGGCATTGGGGACGTCCTGTCCCGCATACAGACGGCGGTACTTCTCGGCGACATGGAACGGGCTGTGCGGCGCATTCGTGGCGATATACGCGAAGAACGGCCGGTCGCGATTGGCCTCGATGAAGCGCAAGGCGCCATCGAACCAGACATCCGTGCAGTAACCCGAGTGCTTCTCCGGCACGCCATTGTGCCAATACGTGTCATCGAAGTAGTCGTTGCCCCAGTGGTCCGGCGTCTGGCCGACGCCCCCGCCGCCGTGGATGAGGACCTCCTGAAAGCCGCGATCCTGCGGGCGGAAGGGATAGTTGTCGCCCAGGTGCCATTTGCCGAAGATGCCTGTGCGGTAGCCGCCCGCCGCAAAGATATCGGCCATCGTCACCTCATCCCGGCGCAGCAGGGACCGGCCCATCACCGTGTGCCAGACCCCGGTGCGGTTGCAGTAGCGACCGGTCATCAATGAGGCCCGCGTCGGGGAGCACGTCGGCCCCACGTGGAAATCAGTCAGACGCACGCTCTGGCGGTACAGGGCATCGAGATGGGGCGTCTGGATGATGGGGTTGCCAAGACAGCCCAGGTCGCCGTAGCCTTGGTCATCCGTCATCACGAGAATCACGTTCGGCGGTCTGCCATCGCCTTGGCGTTGCGCCATCGCCAAGCAGCGCTTGACGCTGCCACCCACAACGCCGGAAGCGGTCGCCACACCCAGCGCCTTGAGGAACTGTCTTCTGTCCACCACGTTCCCTTCCGAATTGCCCCCATCTCCGTAGAATCGGCCCTCTCAGGCGGCCGTGGCCGGTCCGAGAGAGTACTGCGTATAGCTGTCCAACTGGACGGCGCCGATGAGGCGATTGACCTCCTGCACCGTCACGGTCTTGACCGCCTCGACATCCTCCTCGATGGCGCGATACGTGCCGAGGTACATCCAGTTGGAGCCAAGGTCGCCCAGCCGGCCCATGGGCAGCTCGTTCTTCAGAACCAGCGAGCTAAGGACTTTGTTCTTGGCCTTGGCCAGCTCCTCCTCGGAGATCCCCTCTCGGACAAGATCGCGGAAGATGCCGTCGGCGATGCCTGTGACCCTGGCGGCGTTGGGCATGCCGCAGCGGAGATGGCAGTAGAACAGGCCGGTGCCGTCCATGGGGCTGAAGTGCATCGACGCCTCTTCCGCCAGGGCCTTGTCCACCAGCTCCCAGTAGAACCGCGAGCCGTAATCGTCGCCGACGATCGTGCCCAGCAGCGCCGCCGCGAACCGCCGCGGGTCCTGCACGGGGACCCCCGTGTGCATCAGGCAGATGTGCTCGCGCTTGAGATTCGCCTTGTCCGCCCGCACCTTCTGCTTGGTGCCCTCGAAATGGCTCAGCGGCCGGGCCACCTCCTGACTCGGCCAGGCGCCCGAGGCGGCCTCGACGACGTCGCAGAACCGGTCCCAGTCGAAGCTGCCCGCGCAAGCGACGATCATGTTGTTCGGGGCGTAGCGCCGCGCGAAATACGCGCGCATCTGCTCGGCCGTCAGTCCGTCGATGCTTGGGACCGTCCCCAGCACGCTGTTGGCGCACGGGTGCGTCCCGAAGTGCAGACTTCGGCAGCGGTCGAGCACGTCGAAGGTCGGCGAGTCCTGGTACATCGCGATCTCTTCCTTGATGACGTTCTTCTCGATGGTGAAGTCATCCTCGCGCAGGGCCGGCCGCATCAGCTCGGCCCAGAGTATCGTGATGTCCACCAGGTACTCCGGCAGCACGGAGGCATAATAGACTGTCTGCTCCTCGCTGGTGAAGGCGTTGAACTGGGCGCCGCGGCGGTCGAAGGCCTCGTTGACCTCGAAGGCGCGCAACCGCTCGGTGCCCTTGAACAGCATGTGCTCCAGAAAGTGTGACACACCGTTGATGTCCGGCGTCTCGTCCCGCGCCCCGGTCCGGACGAAATAGCCCACCGCCGCCGACTTGGCGGGCGGATTGACCTCGCCGATCAGGACCAAGCCGTTCGCTAACGTCTTTTGCTTGAACTCCATCGCTCCACTCTTAATCGCCGCAGGAATCGTCCTGCGGTTGCGCTGCTCGTTTCGTCGAACGGTTGCGTCAACCGGAACACGCGGTGCCGGACGCTCGACGCAACCGATGCGAGCGTCACAACCGCTTGCCGCTCGACGATCTACACCCGGATCTCTTTCGGCCCGATGGTGACGACCGTGAAATCCTCGAAGGGATGACTCCGCAGAAAGCCCAGCACCGAATCGACCGAGGTTCCGTCAATTCTCAACTTGATCTCGTCCAGCGTCCGGACCCGGCCGAGCATGTAATGGTCGCTCCCGATGGCACCGGCCCGGCTGCTGGATGATTCGCTCTGCAGGATCACGCTGGACTTGAGGCCGATCCTGGCCCGGGCCATCTCCTCTTCACTGATATCCGCCGCGAGCCGCTGGAACTCGCCGAGAATCACGTCATACGTTTCCTGGGCCTTGTCCGGCGCGGTGCCCGCGTAGCACGCGATCCCCGCGGCCTCCCGCAACGAGTGGTAGCGGGCGCCGATGGCGTAGCACAGGCCGCGTTTCTCGCGTACCTCCGTGAAGAGCCGGGCGCTCATGCCGCCGGAGAGGACCGAAACCGCCAGGCGGGCATCGTAGTACGCCTCGTCGACAAACCGGGCCGTCGGGGTCATCACGCCGATATGGACCTGGGCCCCTTCGTTGGGGATATGCGTGTACTTGGGGCCGCGGGCGCCGATCTCGATGGCACTGAGCGGCTTGGGCTCGTGCGGTCCGAACACGCTCTCGATCTGCCGGCAGACCGCGTCGAAATCGTACTTGCCCGCCACGGCCAGAATGATCTGCTGGACGTCCAGGTATGCCCTGGCGATCTCGCGTGCCTTGGCCGCCGTCAGGAGCTGCAGCTCGTCGAGCTCGCCCATGTTGCTGCGGCCCAGCGGATCGGGATAGAACCGCTTGCGCAGCTCCAGCATCACCTTCTGACGCGGCTCATCATCCAGCGACTGCAGTTCCTCGACGACAAGCTGCCGGGCCGGCTCGAACTGCTCGTCCGTCAGATGGGGGTTGAGAATGACATCCGCATACAGGGCCAGCGCCTGGGCCAGATTGCTCGATTCCAGTGCCGCCCCGATATAGAGGTGCGCGCTGCCGATGGAGGTCGAGCGGTGCAGACCCAGGCCGTCGAGGGCGTCGCCCAGCTTGCGGCTGTCCCGGCTGCCCGCCCCGCGGAAAATCCACTCGGAAATCACATTGGCGGCCCCGCCGTAGCCCGGCGGCATCCACGCTGCCCCACCCGGCAGCATGAAGTCGAACGCCACCGACTCCACCCCCGGCATCGGCTCACCCAGCACCACCAGGCCGTTCGGCAAAACGCACGTGTCAATCCGCTGCTCCATGCCCCACTCGCAAAAGCCATCTCTGCCATCGCACGAATCCATCCCGGATTCACATGAACCGCTGGATTCTAACAACCCTGGCCGTCCCCTTCAACCAGGATTTCCCCGCAGGGAGACGGTCGCACCAAATCAAGGCAAAACCCGCTTCCCGATGGCAGCACGATCCGATACCTTCTCGCACAGGGAAATCGCCGGAGAAGTTGCTCGGGAGTGTTGAGCATGTGCGTCTCCAACCTGTTCCGGATTCGCAGATATCGGCCTGACGATCGTGAACCGTTGCGCCGACTCGTCCTCGAACTGCACGAGACCCTGCGTCCTCAATGCCGATCTCGCCCCCGGAGAGGTGATCATCGAAGCCTATCTGGAACATCTGTTGCGAACGCAGCACACAACGCAGGGGGCCATCTTCCTGGCCGAGCGGGACTCTCAACTGCTCGGGTATGTCTGTCTTTTCGGTCGGGTGTCCCCTCCGGATCCGGATGAGATCGATCAGCCGCATTCGTATGTCGCCGATTTGTACGTCCGACGCGAAGCCCGGCGACGGCGCATCGGGGAGCGCCTTCTGAAGGAAGCGGAAGAGCACGCCCGGCGGCTGGGTGTCCACAAGATCGAGTTGGAAGTCCTGGGCGACAACCGCGAGGCAATTCGTTTCTACCGGAGACACGGCTATACCGCCCACATCGTGATCATGACCAAACGCTTTCTCCCTTCATCGGCCGATACGGACCTCTCCAGGCCCCAGGTTGTCGCCCCCGGACAGCGAGGCCGGGAAGGACCAGGGGATCGGTAATCCCGCCGCCCCGCCTACGCCGCGGCGGATTCGTGCTCGTATTCGTCGAAGCGGACGGCGATCCGCTTGCTGACGCCCTGTTGCTGCATCGTGACCCCGAACAGCATGTCCGCGATGCTCATCGTGCGCTTGGAGTGCGTGATGACGATGAACTGGCTCTCGACCTCGAAGTCCCGCAGGAGCAGGTTGAACCGTTCATTGTTCGCCTCGTCCAGGGCCGCGTCCACCTCGTCGAGGAAGCAGAACGGCGAAGGCTTGGTGCGGAAGACCGCGAACAGCAGGGCCAGGGCGGTCATGGACTTCTCGCCGCCGCTCAGGAGCGAGATGCTCCGCGTCTCCTTGCCCGGCGGCTTGGCGATCACCTCGATGCCCGCTTCGAGCACGTCGTCAGACTCTTCCAGGACGATGTCGGCCTTGCCGCCGCCGAAAAGCTTGCGGAACACCTGCTGGAAACTTGTGCGAATCTGCTCGAACGTCTCGACGAACTTCTCGCGGCTCTGCTTGTTGAGCTTGTCGATCAGTTGTTCGAGCTGCTTCTTGCTGTCGCTGAGGTCCTGGACCTGATTGGCCAGGAAATTGTGCCGCTCTTCGAGGGTTTCCTGCTCGGCGATGGCGTCGATATTGACGTTGCCGAGCCGCTCGATCTTGCCGCGCAGCTCGCCGATCTCGTTCTTCACCTGCTCCCAATCGACCGCGCCGGTCGTGCGCGTGGCATACGCCTCGGCCAGGTCGATCTGCAGCTCGTCCTTGACCCGCGCGATCAGATCCTGCTGGCGCACGTCCAATTGGCCGAGCTCCACGCGGGCTTCGTTGATCGTATGCTCGACCTCGGCCTTCTGGGCCCGTTTCGTGCGGACGGTCTCTTCCTTCTGCCGCTGGTCGGCGACCAAGCCGGCGAGTTCCTCCTGCAGGAGCCGGTTCTCCTGCTGGGCCGCTTCCTTCTCCACGAACCGCTCGGAGACACCGGCCTCGCACGCCAGAATATCCCGCTGGGCTTCCGCCAACTGGCCGGCCCCGACCCGGATCTCCTCCTGGGCGGCGGCCAGGGTGCGCTGGCTCGCCTGCATCTGGCCCTGGAGCCGGTCGATGATCTGCCGTAGTCCCTTCTGCTGCTCCAGGACCTGTCCCAGGAGGACTTTCAGGTCGGTCATCTCCTGCATCCGGTCCTGCTGCTGGCCCTTGAGCTCGCCATACCGGCCCTCCAGCTCCTCGATGCGTGCCGCCCGCTGGTTGTTGACCGCCTCCAGCTCACTGAGCCGCTGCTTCGAATCGTATTCTCTCTGCACCGATTGCTCGATCTGGGCTTCGAGCGTCCCCAGCTCGCTGGCGATCAGCGGCTCTTCGTCCTTGAGCCGCTTGATGTCACGCTCATAGACCGCCAGACGCGAGTTGATCTGGGTCTTCTCCGTATTGGCCTCGTAGATCGCGGTCCGCAGCTCCTTGCACAGCTTGTCCAGGTGGGACTTCGTCTGCATATTCCGCTGGATCTGCGTCTCCCATTCGGCGATCTCGGCGTTGAGGCCGGCGATGGTCTCTTCCAGTTGCCGGATGCGGCTGCGGCGGGAGATCAGGCCCGTCGTCTTGCCCAGCGGCCCCAGGCGCAGCAGCCCGTCGGCACCGAGGCACTCGCCGCCCAATGTCACGAATGTGTATCCGGCCCGCAGGTAATCCCTCAGTTCCATCGCGGCGTCGAGCGACTCCACGACGAGGGTCTTGCCCAACAGGCTCCAAGCCAGGGGCGCATAGCGGCTCTCACACCGGATGAACTCGACGAGGCGGCCTTTCACGGCGGGATGTTGCGAGAAATCCATCTCGTCCACGAAAGGCTCGACGCGATCCAGACTGCGGAAGTGCACCCGGCCTTCGAGGCCCGCTACCATCGCGCGGTCCTGCAGGAGCTGGTCCGTGCCACTGACGAGCAGCACATCGGTGAGCCCCTCCAGGGCGGCCTCCACCGCCGCCGCGTGCGCGACATCGGTGCCGATCTTCTGCGCGAGAATCCCGTCGAGATACGCGCGCTTGCGGCTTTCGTCCGTCTGGGCCTTGAGGATGTTCTTGACGGTATTGCCCAGGCCCTCGTAGCGGCGCTCCATGTCGGTCAGCACGGACAGCTCGCTGCTCATCGCGCTGCGGGCCTCCTTGCCGCCCGCCAGGCGTTTGCCGTCGCCGGCGATCTGGGCCTCCGTCTCCTCGATCTTCTGCCGCTTGGATTCCAGGTTCTGGCCCAGCTCCGCCAAAACGCGCTCGATGTCGCCCAGCCGGGCGTTGTGCTGGGCCTTCTCGGTCAGCAGACGCTCCAGCTCGGCCCGGACGGTCTGGGCCCGGCCGGTCAGTCGCTGCTTTTGGCTCGCCAGGTTGTCGCGGTAGCTCGAGAGGCTCTGGATCTCATTGTGAAGCTGCGCCGTCCGCCGCACGATGTCGATGATGCCGGACTTCTCGTCCTCCAGCTCCGCCTCCAGGGCCCGGATCTGCAAGTCAACTTCCCGGGCCACCCGCTGGATCTTCTCGATCGCCTCGTTCCGTTCGGAGACCATGCGATCGCAACCCTCCAACTGCCCGCTATGGCTCGCCAAGTCGGACTTCAGGGCCTCGCCCTGGACCCGCAGTCTCTCGATTTCCCGGGACGCCGTGTTTCTGCGCTGCTCCAGCTCCACGGTCCGCGCCCGCAGGAATTCAATCCGCTGGAGTTTCTGATCGATCTTGCTCTGCGCGGCCACCAGCGCATTGCCGGTCTCGCCGAGCCGGTGCTCCTTCGCGATGATCTCGTTGCCCAGCCGGCTCGTCTCCGCTTCGGCGCCCGCCTCCTCGGCGGCGACCGCCGAAAGTTGCTCCTGGGCGCGATGCAGCAGCGCCGATTTCTCATCGAGCTGCTCTTTGTTCTTACCGTACTCAACGAGCGAGAAGTTCACCTGCAGCTCTTTGAGCCGCTGCGCGTATTCGAGGTAGTTGCGGGCCTTGCCCGCCTGGAGCTTGACGCTGCGGAGCCGCTTGGCGACCTCGTCCAGGATGTCGGCCAGACGCAGCAGATTCTGGTCGGTGTGCTCCAGCTTGCGGAGGGCCTCCTTCTTGTGGGCCTTGTACTTGCTGATCCCGGCCGCTTCCTCGAACACGAGCCGCCGGTCCACCTTCGAGGCGCTGACCAACTGATCGACCTGGCCCTGCTCGATGATCGAATAGGCGCGGGTCGCGACGCCGGTATCCATGAACAGCTCGCGGACGTCCTTGAGCCGGCACAGCTTGCCGTTGATGCGGTACTCGCACTCGCCGCTGCGGAAGATCCGCCGGGAGACCTGGACCTCCTCGGTATCGATCGGCAGACGGCCGCCGACGCCCTGGGGATTCGAGAGGACCAGGGTCACTTCGGCCGTACCCAGCGGCTTGCGACTGCCGCTGCCGCCGAAGATCACGTCGGCCATCTGGTCGCTGCGCAGGTTCTTGACCTTCTGCTCGCCCAGCACCCACTTGACCGCATCGACCACGTTGCTCTTGCCGCACCCGTTGGGTCCGACAATCGCCGTGATATCTTCGTCAAAAACGAACTCCGTCCGATCCGCGAAACTCTTGAAGCCGTCGAGTATGATTTTTTCAAGTCGCATCGTCTACCTGATCATCCTGATGAAAAGCACCCATCCTGCCGGCCCTCGGACCCTGTGATACCCGGCGCGGGTGGTCGCCACCGAGGGCGGCCGGGCTATCGGGCTGTTCCGGCCCAACGCACCTTCCTTTTATCGGCCTTATCGCGCCTATTTCTTGACCCCAAGGTCGATTTTCGGAAGCGGCCCGGCCCAAAACTCGGCGGCAACCGCCTCCTGGGCAACCACCCGCTCCAACAGGGCGATCACCTGACCATACGGAAGGCCGAGGCTCAGGAGGTTGCCGGACGGCCCGGTCGCCGGCTCGCTGCCGAGGATCCGGATGAGATCGCCCAGGTCGAGGCTGCTTCGCACCGGCCCGATCACTCCCGGACGCTTCGGATGCTTGCGAATCACGGAAATGTGACCCTGCCCGGTGCGGGCATCGAGTATCACCGTTTGGTCGGGGGACTCCACGAAGAGGTTGTCGCGACAGCGCAAAGGTGCGCCAAACAGGACGATGCGCGGCTCTCCGCTGCGCGAGACGAAGACGGCTTTGTGGCTGCTCTGCACGACCTGTTCCAGCGTGAAACCACGCCCGATAGCCTCGCGTACGATGGCCGGGTCTTCCATCCGGCGTAGATGTTCATAGGTCGCCAGGACCATCGGCACCTCGGCATCCCGCAACAGCCGGCGTCCCAGTGCCGCCGCATCCTCGTGCCGCGGCGAAACCATGAGGGCCTCCAGAGCCTCCAAGCGGTAGGGTGACGCCGGATCGAGGGCCAGATCCCGCAGCGGCGTCAGACCGCGCGAATCGCCCAGACCCACCAGGCAGCGCCCGGCCCGCAAACGTACCTCGGCCTCGGGGGAATTGAGCAACGTGCTGACCATGGGGGCACACTCCCGGCCTATCGCCTCCAGTGCGATTTCGCTGCCGTCCCTGTCGCCGGACCCGGTCAGACCCTTGACGTAGGTGTTGATTCGGGCGCCGAGCAGCTCATCGCTCACCTCCAGAAACATGGCCGAGAGCGTCGAGGCGAACCGTTGCTTGCGCCGGCGATAGTCGGCCGGTATCCGGACTTCGACCTCGCGCGGCGAAAGGGCCTGGGCGATGCCGGGTCCGTAGCGCTCGCTCAGGCGATTGCGGATCAGGCCGGCTACCCGGTAGTCCGGCTTTCGCAGGCGCAGCAGGAGCGTGTATTCGTGCAGTGTCCGGCCGCCGCCCAGGGTCCAGCCGCGGCGGGGCTCGCTCGCAACCGTGCCGATCGAATCGATAAAGACCGGCCCCTCGACGGTCGCCAGCGGTCGGATCTGAGCACCGAACGTGCCCCGCGGCACCAACTCGGCCTTATACAGCCATCCGCCGTGCAGCGACGTGGCCTCGGAACCCGCCAGGAGCGACACGCGCACATCCAAGCGTTCTCCGACCGAGGGGAGGGCCGGAATCATCGCTTCCAACGCCACAACGGCGGTGTTTCTGTTGTTGATCAACTCATCGACGTTGACGCGCTCATGGGGCAGTTGGGTCGGGACGTATTGCTTCAGGTACGCGCGAACCTCCGGCGGGCAATACCCCGAGCCCGTGCCGGCCAGACCGCCGACGAGGCCATAGCCCTCGACCGCAAGCGGCGCCGGCAGCACCACCTCCGCCAGCGCGCCGATCGTCGTCCCCAGCGCGGCCGGGGGGCCTCCCGCAGCGGAGGGCGCCCTTGTGCTTCCCCGCTGGCAACCACCCGACGCCGCCCCTAGCACGCACACCAGACACAATATTTGCCTTTGAGTCCTCATATACTACCGGATATCGCCACAATGCCGGGATTTGGATGAGTCCAACTCCCGATTATCGTATGCGATTACCGGACCCGCGTCAAGCTCGTCCTGCCGGGACGATCGACAATCCCCCGGGGTTTCGACGGCGGGTACTCCTCCTGAGAGGGTGCGTGAGAAGCCAGCTTTCTCTGGGTGGCATCGTCAAGCGGAGTCTTCGGAGCTTGGCGATGGCGGATTTCCCGTGCGCCGAACCATCGTCAAGGCCGGAGGCCGGCCTTGGCGATGCCACCCGACAGAGGCGTTAGCCTTTGAGCGGATCGTTGAGGAAAACCGTTACCGGCAGGCCGGCGGCGGCCTTTAGTAGGTGAACGGCTAAGCAGGCCATGGATGTTTGAGGCCGCTGCGCCGGGGTGCTCCGCGAAACCTGTGGGCATTGACAAGGAAAGGATACGACAATGACACCGCACAAGACATTCCTGGCCCTCCTGGCAACCCTCGTTCTCCTGGGCGTGTTTGACCACGTTGAACAGAATCTCGCGGGCGGCCCGGTAGAGGAACAACCGCACCGGCTCCGAAGGTGAATCGATCCGGCCCCGGGTCTGGATGTGCACGATCAGGCCGTGCTGCGTTTCCATCTGGCGGGCAAGCCATTCGAACGCATCTTCCAGTCGGCTTTGCGACAGAACCGCCGGACCGAGCTCGTGGGAAAGACTCCGGGATTTCTCGATAGTGTCTTTGAGCATCTGGTTGACATCCGCGACGATTCCCCGCAGGACTTCGTCATCCCGGACACGGCAGTGCAACAACCCGAGGTGGAATTTGGCCGCCGCCAACGTCTGTTGCAGGTCGTCGTGCAGAATCTCGGCCAGGCGTCGGCGCTCGCGCTCCTCCGCCTCCGACAATTCGAGCGTTACCTTGCGAAGCTGGCGGGCCCGGCGCTGCGACTCCTGCATCGCCTTCTGCCGGTCGGTGACATCATCGAGGCTCAAGACCAGGAACTGGACGGCGCCGGCCTCGTCGCACAGGGGTGTAAGCCGCCAGTCCCAGTACATGACCCCCCGCCGGGGCTGGTCGGGGTAGGTGAACGGCTGGGCATAGGCCTGGTGTACCTGGCGGCTTTGCACCACCTGCTCGAAGATCGCCTGATTCTCTTCATCCGGATAGAGGGCAAAGTGGCTCTGGCCGACGAAGTAGTCCGGACTCTTGCCGGCGGCCCGGGCGTAGGCCTCGTTGACGCGGACGAAATGGAAGTGCCGGTCCAGAAACGCCAGCGGCGTGATCGTGTTCTGGAAGAAGGCCTCCAGCATCCGGGACTGCCGGCGCAGCGTGCCTTCGGCCTGCATCCGCCGCGTCATTTCGGCCTGCAACTGATCGACGGTGTTCTTCAACGTCCGGGTCTGAGTCCGTTCCTGCTCCTGCAGCCGCCTGCGCTCCGTAACATCCCGGACGACCGAGAGCGTCATATTCCGCTGCGGCAATGACAGGGCATTGACATGGACCTCGACCGGTACCGGCTGTCCGCCCTTGGCGACGAGCGTGGTTTCGAGCTGCATCGGGCCGAGTTGCCCGAGCCGTTGCCGGAGTTCCGGCAGCGTTCTCTTGACTTCCTCATCCAGCACCTCGAACATCGGCAATTTCAGGATTTCTGACCGTGTGTAGCCCAATATCCGGCACATCTGATCGTTCACATCGACGATGCGTCCTTCCCTTGGCGCATCCGACCATTCGTGAAACACGATACCATCGCTGGAAACCTGGAATAGGCAGGCAAACAGGGCATCTCTCTCCTCCGGCGTATCCGCGTGAGGCGACTTCTGGACGGCGTGGCCGCCGGACGGAGCATCCACCTTCTCCGGATGCAAACGTTCGTATACCGAGTGAATCGGTCTCTTCTTGTCGATCCTCCCGTGTTCCGATCTTCCGGCCATCGCGCTGCCCTCCATTGGCCCCAATCGCACACGCTCTCTCGACTCGTCCCAAAGATGAAGAGTTCAGATAGGCAGATCCTACCGAAGGCGCGAAGCCTTGGCAAGTGAATTCCGCATCTACCGCGTATTTTTGCCGCCGCCGCGGGGCAAAATCACGTGCAAGGTCCACGGCGGCAACGTATAATGCATGTATGAAACTGCCCAGACTCGAAAAACCCGATCGCTATCAAGGTCTGTACGTGTTCGACTTCGGCGACCACACCGGGGTGGGATTTACCGCAGAAGAGGCCGCCGAGCTGCTGGAGAGCGAACGGTACAAGGAAGGCAAAGTATACAAGATCCAGCGGGCGTTCCCGGACGGCCGGATGGAGTTGCGGGCGGTGCCCG
>VGYL01000091.1 GCA_016872975.1 Planctomycetota bacterium | reverse complement strand
CGAGCAGCCGGCCAACCTGACCTTCGGCGGCAAGGACGACAAGACCCTGTTCATCACCGCCCGGACTTCGTTCTACTCGATCGCGATGGCCGTCAAAGGCGCGCCAACGCCTGTCCGAAAAGGAGATCAGCAGGCTCAAAAATCCAGGCGAGACACGTCCGACAAAAAAGCCAGGAAGGACAAGCGTCAGCAGCGGCAGTAGCATTGCAGGCAGGAATCTGCTCCACCGGCAATCCGGCACACCTCGGTTGCGATCTGCTGGGAATCCTGGGGCAGGCCGGACAAAGCCACCAGGTGGCGAGCGAGACTCCATCGGGACAGCGGTGCCGCAGAATAGGGCCGGGGGCTCCGTCGGCCGCCGGCCCTTGGATACGCTTGTAGAGACGCAAGGTATTGCGATCCTATGGCCTGACGACGCGGTTGTAGATCCGCACGTCGTCGATCAGACCGGTCCAGTAGGTGCCGGGAGCGAGCGTGCTGCCGGCACCGATGATCACGTTGCCGGAGGAATCCGCCAGTTTGCCCTGGGTGTCCTCGGCCACAAGCCCATCGTCCACGTAGAGCCGGCGGTGGGTGCCGTCCCAAGTGAAGGCTACGCGATGCCACTTGGTGCCATCGATGATCACATCTGAGTACAACGCCTTGCCAGATCGACTGCGGCTCTTCAACTCGGTCATGAGCAGGCCGGTCAACGGGTCCAACAGGAGCCAGTTCGCCCCAGCTTCCTGGGAGATGATCACCTGGCCCGGCGCGCCGCCTTTGACCCAAGCGAGGACGCTGAAGGGAGCCTCCGATGGGTTAAGGACGCGTCCTGTTGCGACGAAGCTCGTCCCATGAAACTGCAAGCAGCCCTCTTGCTTACCGCCCGCCGGCTGCCACGCCGGAATGCCCGTGACGGTCCCGTCGTGGTTGCCGGCACCGTCTTTGGCGACGATCCCGTCCGTCTCGTCCAGGGCCCAATGGGCGATGAGCGTCGGGTCGTCCACCTCCTGACCGATATGTCTCGCCAGCACCTTCAGATCTTCGACATCGACAATGCCGTCGCCCCAGGGCATGGGGCCGATGTCACAAAGGGAATCGTCCGTTCCCCAGGAATCCGCCATCCTGCGGATTTCAAAACCATCCACCTCGCCGTCGCCGTTGAAGTCGACGATAGGGATGATGTGTGCCTGCCAGAGGTCACCGCTGCCGGATCCGCCAGGGCGGGGTGCAGTCAAGTTACTCATGTCGTCGAGGTAAAGCAAGAGTCCGTCAGGCGACACGCTGGATGGAAACTCAGAATGCGCCGTGTTCAAAGATCGGCCAAGGTTCACGGGCGTGGTCCAGGGCAAGTCCTTGGATGGCCGTGCCGCCATCCACGTGTCTAAGCCACCGAACCCGCCCGGTCGATCCGACGCCAAGAATAACCTCAGGCCATCGGGCGAGAGGCAGCCACAGAAATCGTCTTTGAGACTGTTGAACGTCGGACCGAGATTCGTCGGCGGACCCCACGGATCAGATCTGGCCAGCCTCGTAGTCACGTAGATATCGCAACCGCCGGCACTACCTGACCGGTTGGAGTGAAAAAGGAGCGCAAGGCCGTCCGGCGAAATCACAGCCATCTCGTCATAGGATGAAGTGTTGATAGTGGCTCCGAGACTGACCGGCGGTGCCCAAGGAGCATCCTTTGAGGGTCGGGTGCTCACGTACAGGTCGGTCCGGCCGTGCCCCCCGGTTCTGGTAGATTGCAGGTACATCTCCAGGCCGTCGCGAGAGAGGCTCGTGACGACATCCAACTCCGATGAATTCACCAACGGGCCAACATTGGTTGGAATGTCCCATTCCTCTCCCACACGGGCACGTGTGGATACCCATATATCCAAACCGCCGTATCCACCCGGGCGGTTGGAGCTGAAGTGGAGCGCCAATCCGTCTTCGGAAATGATGCCCCCGAATTCGTTTTCGGGGCTGTTGACACGCGCCCCGAGATTCGTGGGCTCGCCCAACGTGAAATCCGCCTTGGCGGCATCCATGCCCCCTGCCAGGATACCTGCCACAATTCCCATCCAGACAATCGTCATTCTCAGACTGCTTTGCCGTTTCATTGGTGTCCCCTTTCAAAGAGGTTTTCGCTATTCGTTCCGCAAGAGTCGGCGCGCGTGCTCCAAGCGGCGAATGCGCCTGGCACGCATCGCTGAATTCTTGACAGGCAAAGGCCTATGGCTCCCGTAACCGCAGGGCGACTTTCTCCACGTTGACATCGCAGAAGTCAGGATGGGCGTAAACCCAGTGGTGGTAATCTTCCAGGTCATTAAAGGGCAGACAGTCGGCGACGCTCCCGTTGGGATTGTAGTGGGTGATCCAGAGCAGCCCGCCCCGGTACTGGGCCTGCCAATCCTCCGGGAGCGAGCCGAGCAGCGCCCGGTCCACCGGGATCGCCACGGCCGGCGCCTCACTGCCGCGGCGGGCCCGCTGACTTCCTCGAAAGCCCCCGGAGTCGGGTCGGGTGGCCGTGTCGAAGGCGAGGTACAGGGCGCCCGCGCAGCAAAGGCTCACGACGCTGAATCGTGCGGCTCGCAACGGAAAGCTGCCTTGCGGTTTCATGGTGGTGCCCTTTCACAAAAGGTCTCCGTGGTTCCTACCCATGAACTCAACGAAAATCCTCGATCCTGCGCGCAATCTTCGTCCCTTCGCATTTTCTTTGGGGAATTCTCAAGGCCAGGCTATACTGGGATTCCGTAAAGCCAGGACGCCATGCACGGTGGGTCCCGCCCGGGCCTACCGGCCTTTCGAAACGGTATTGGTGGGGAGAGACGCGATGAGTCGGAATGACTACACAGACATGGGGGGAACCGGAGAGGCCTTTCTCACGACCCATTGGTCTCTCGTTGAAGGGGTCGCCTCGCCCGACCAGGATCGTAGTGCCGCCCTGGCGGGTGTCCTGCTGGATCGCTATTGGAAGCCCGTCTACTGCTACCTCCGCCGGCGGGGATACCGCAACGAAGAAGCGAAAGACCTGACGCAGGGCTTCTTCCATGAGGTGGTGCTGGAACGACATCTCGTCGGGAAGGCCGACCCGGCCAAGGGCCGGTTCCGCTCGTTTCTGTTGATGGCTCTGAACCGCTATCTGGCCAACGTGCGGAAGTATGACGCACGTCAGCGACGCACACCGGCGGGCAGGGTCATCCCGCTGGAGATGGTCGAGCCTCCCGAACTGTCAGAAGTGGCAGCCCGGTCGGAGCCGGAAGAGTGTTTCAACTACGCCTGGGTCTCGGCCTTGCTGGAACGGGTCCTGGAGGATCTCGAAGCCGACTGCCGCCGGGACGGAAAGGCCGTCCACTGGCAGCTCTTTCACGACCGCGTCCTGGCGCCGATCACGGACAGAACGGACCCGGCCCCGCTGGCGGAGATCTGCAGGCGCTATGGCATCGAGGACGAGGCCCAAGCCTCGAATATGATCGTGACAGTCAAACGCCGGTTCCAGAAGCTGCTGGGCAAGCACCTCCGCCAATCCGTGGCCTCCGAGGAGCTTCTCGCGGACGAATTGGAAGAAATCAGGCGTTTCTTCCCGAAGATCGCGCAAGATGACGGCTGAGCGTTGAATGTATTGGCGGAGCACCGACATGAATCGTGCCCGAGAAAGGGCGGGTGTAGACTATGCGCAAGAAACCGATATTCAGCCTGGACCCCGACCAACTGGAGCGGCTGCTGTCCATCGGGACGGGCGACGCGAACCCTGCCGACGAACAGGCGTGCCAGGCAGTCCCCGGCGGGGGCGAGAAGGCTGAGACCAACGCGACGACCAGCGAGCCGGCGGCGGACGCAGAGGCCCCATCGGGCGGTGTCACCGCGTCTCTCGTGGGTCTGGAGCAACCGGGTGGCCGGATCGGCCGCTACAAGCTGCTTCGCGTCCTGGGCGAAGGCGGCATGGGAATGGTCTTTCTGGCGGAGCAGGAAGGGCCGATCCGGCGCAAAGTCGCCCTGAAGGTGATCAAGCCGGGGATGGATTCCAAGCGGGTGATCGCCCGCTTCGAGACCGAACGGCAAGCCCTGGCCCTTCTGGATCATCCGAACATAGCCCAGGTCTATGATGCCGGCACGACGGAAGCCGGCCGGCCGTACTTTGCGATGGAGTACGTGAAAGGATCACCCATCACGGACTACTGCGACCGGCACCGGCTCCGCATCGAGGACCGACTGCGTCTGTTCCAGCAGGTGTGCCTCGCGGTCCATCACGCCCACCAGAAGGGGATCATTCATCGGGACCTCAAGCCATCGAACATCATCGTCTCGGCGGAGAACGACCGGTCCACGCCGAAGATCATCGACTTTGGCGTGGCCAAGGCGATGAGCCAGCCCCTGACCGAGCGGACGCTCTTCACGGAGGACAGCCAACTGCTGGGCACCCCGGAATACATGAGTCCCGAGCAGGCCGAGATGATCAACGAGGACATCGACACCCGCTCCGACATCTACTCGCTGGGAGTCCTGCTGTACGTACTGCTGGCCGGCATCTTGCCGTACGACTCGGAGACGTTCCGCCGGGGTGGGATCGAGCACATCCGCAAGACCATCCGCGAGACTGATCCCAAGACCCCCAGCACCCGCCTGACCAAGCTGGGTGACGAGGCCAAGAAGCTCGCCGAAAGCCGCCGGACCGAATTGGCCGCATTGGCCAAGTGCCTGCACCGGGAACTGGAGTGGATTCCCCTCAAAGCCATGCGCAAGGACCGCGCGGAGCGCTATCGCTCGGCCTCGGAACTGGCTGACGATATCGAGAACTACCTCAAGGGCGAGCCCCTGATCGCCGGTCCTCCGGGCACAGGGTACAGATTGAAGAAGTTTGTCCGACGAAATCGCATCTTGGTAGGTGGTATCGCCGCGGTCCTCATTGTGCTTGTTCTCGGCGCGGTGGTCTCCACGATCTTCGCCATCCGGGCCGAGCGAGCCCGCGCTGAAGCGCAGCTCGTGACGAACTTCCTGAACAACAACGTTCTGGGTTCCGCGAGCACAATCAAGGGCCGCGAGGCCACGGTGATCGACGTCCTTAACGCTGCCGTCGCCAGGCTTGATAAGGGGGAGTTTCGGGACCGGCCCCTTACGGAGGCATTGATCCGTTCCAGGCTTGCCTACAGCTATTATGATCTGGGTCAATACGCGGTTGCAGCGGAACACCAGAAGCCCGTATACAGCCTCCGTTTGGAGCAACTCGGTGAGAATCACTCAGCGACGAATATCGCGTTGAACTGGCTCGCCGTGTTCTACTACCACGCCGGCAGATACCGAGAGGCAGAACCGCTCTACAGAATAGTCATCGAGAAGGCCCGTCAGCATAGATCAGGCCCTTTGGTCGACTATAAGCTCGTGTGGAATGCCAACCTGGGCACGACCTGTGCAGGACTCGGTCGGTACGAAGAGGCCGAGCAATTGGTACGTCCAAAGGTCGAAGCAACTCCCGGGGCAGGGTATGGGCTCCATCTGGGTGAGATCTATCGAGAGCAAGGTAGATATGAGGAAGCAGACCACGTGCTGGTCGCGTCGTTGGATGCAGGCCACACAGCGGATGAGTGGAAGAAAGAGGTTCAGTTCTGCAATGCCTTGGGACGCTGCATGCATGAACTTGCCCTGCTGCGCCTGGCTCAAGGGCGTTGTGATGATGCCGAGGAACTCTTCAGACAGGGCATTGACTTTGGTACTGCCAACCTTCCCGGCACAGACCATCCTGTTACCTTGCGCCACGCTAACGGACTGGCCGGCATACGCATCATGCAGAAACAGTACCAGCAAGCAGAGACTCTCCTTGAACGAGCATTGGCAGGCCAGCAGCTCAAGCTGGGGCCGGATCATCCGGACACCTTGAAGACGATCCACGACTTCGGCATCCTCCGGCGCGAGCAAGGCGAACTCGACGAGGCCCAGAAGCGGCTGATGGAGGCCCTTGAAGCAAGGCAAGCCAAGCTCGGCCGCGACCATCCCCATACGTTGGAGACGGTTCACCAGTTGGGTATACTGCACGTCCGGCAGGCCCGCTATGAAGACGCCGAGCGTCGGCTCCTGGAAGCCTACAACGGCCGCGAAACCAAGCTCGGCCCCGAGCACCCCCACACGGTTGAGTCGCTCAAGCAGCTTGTGGCCCTTTACGAATCCTGGCCCAAGCCCGACGAAGCCGCCCGGTGGCGCGCGAAGCTGCCCACGCAAGACGGCGAGTCGCGACGTACCACTCCGCAGTGAGTGACAGGGGCAGCGTGCGGCTACGGCAGGGTGTGCAGACGCGGGAAGAATTGTCCGAGGAAGCCGCTGAGGCCGTGGAGGACCATGGCGACGGCTTTGGCGGCCAGAAAGATGTAGAGCAGCCGGGCGATCATCGTCCCGACGTACGGGCCCATCAGACGCGTCAACGCGTGGGCGTTTCGCGCGATCAGGAAGACGAAGAAGAACGTCACCACCGCCGTGATGACCATCAGGCCCTGGCCGATGCCTTGCGTCGTGATGATCGTGACGGTCAGCGCGCCGGGCCCGACCATGATCGGAAACGCGATAGGGAACACCGCGACCATCATGCGGTCCTTGGGGTTCTGGTAGGCGTCCCCGTGGGGCATGATGCCGCGCACCGCGATGATGAACAGGAGGATGCCGCCGGCGATCTGGAGATCGTTCACCGTCACGTTGAACAGGTAGGACAGGCTCCAGTCGCCGATCAGCGTGAACACGACGACGACGCCCAGCGCCGTGAGCACCGCCAGGTTCATCACGCGTCTGCGCTCGCGCGGGTGCAGGTCCCGCGTGAGATCGGCGTATACGGGGATATTCCCGATAGGATTGACCACGGCGAACAGCAGCAGGCTGTGGTGGATCACCAGACCAATCGGTCCGGCCCACGCCTCGATCCCCCCCCGCGGGAGCATGGCTAACGACATACCGGCAATCCTTCTTCAGGCCCCCGCCCGGGTCTTCCCTTCCCTGGGCCATACCCGCGCGGCAGCCCCTGGTATACTCATCCCGACGGGCAATACAAGCGGTTTTTCCGCACAAAAGCACTTTGTTTTTGGGCATCCGCGGTTAGCGTCGCCGGCGGCGGCGATTTCCGGACCATATCCGCTGCAAATTGCGCAAGAGGTCCTGGTGCCCGGCAGTTTGGAGATGCTCGGTAATCAGCTTGGTGTTCGTCTCGCGGTAGTATTGGAGCAGCGCCGCCTGGAGCCGCTTTTCGCGCCGGCCGGAAGGAACGTGGATCTTACCGCCGCGCGCATCCTGCCCGGCGACGTACATCGCGGTCGAGGCGGTCAGCGGCACGGGCACGAAGTCCTGCACCTGCCGCGGCTGCCAGGAGCGGGAGACGAGATATTCCGTCAGCTTCACCGCATGCTCGGTCGTGCAGCCCGGGTGCGCGCTGATGAAGTACGGCACGAGATAATACTCCCGCCCCGCGCGCCGGCAGGCCGCCTCGAACCGGCTCTCGAACTCCTCGAACAGGTCGAACGAGGGCTTGCCCATGAGTCGAAGAACCTGGTCGCAGTAGTGCTCCGGCGCCACCTTCAGGTGCCCGCCCACGAAGTGCCGGACCAGCAGATCGAGGTATTCCCGGCTGTGCAGCGCCAGATCGTGGCGAATGCCCGAGGCCACGTAGACGTGCCTCGTAGCATGGGCATCCTGCCCATGAGTAGCAGGGCCATCCTGGCCCTGCCTGCACGAGCGGGACGCCCGCGCTATTGGACCCTTCCACCGGACGAACGCCTCCATCATCTCCAGCAGCGGTCCGGAATCGAGCGCCAGACTCGGGCAGGGCGACGGGAACACGCAGCTCGACCGCGTGCACCTCTTCTCGGCGGTGCAACGGGTGCCGTACATGTTGGCGGTCGGGCCGCCGAGATCGCTGATCGTGCCCCGGAACCGGGGGCTCCGGCTCAGCCTGTCGGCCTCCGCCAGCAGGGATTCGATGCTGCGGGACGTGATCTCCTTGCCCTGGTGGAAGTAGATCGAGCAGAAGGAGCAGCCGCCGTAGCAGCCCCGGTGCGTGGTGATGGAGAACTCCACCGGCTCCAAGGCGGCGATCCCGCCCGCCTGCGTGTACTGCGGATGCTCTTGCCGTGTGAAGGGCAGGTCGTAGAGAGCATCGAGTTCCGAGGTCGTCAGCGGCCGCGCGGGCGGCATGACTACGAGCGTGCCCGGGTCCTGGTCCTGCACCACCGGCCGGCCCGCAGGAGACGCGTTCGTCGTGACGCCATAAGGCGTTTCTTCCCGTTCGTAGTGACACCGCAAGGCGTTCTCTTCAAGACATGCCCTTGCGGGCACACTACAAACGCGCTGATACTGCTCCTGGGCCGCCAGGACCAGATCCTTGTTCTCGGTCTGCTCCGTCAGCGACGGCAGGCGCACGGCCTCCGGCGGCACGGGCGTCGCGCGCGTGGCCAGACACGCCGTGCCGGCGATGTCAGTCAGTTGGCGGATCGGCTCCCCGCGATCCAAGCGTCGGGCGATCTCGGCAATCGCCAGCTCTCCCATTCCGTGCACCAGCAGATCGGCCTTGGCGTCCGCCAGCACAGACCGCATCAGCTTGTCGGAGATGTAGTCATAGTGGACCAGCCGCCGTAAGCTGGCTTCCAGGCCGCCGAGGATGATGGGCGTCTGCGGATATGCCTCGCGGGCGCGGGCCGCGTACGCCAGCAGCGGCCGGGCCGGACGCAGGTCCGTGGCGCCGCCGGGACTGTACACGTCCGCCTGGCGGCGGTTGCCCATGGACGCATAGTCGTTCAGCCGCGAGTCGATACAGCCGGAGGTGATCCCCCAGAACAGCCGCGGCGGGCCGAGTGAGCGAAAGGCGTTCACGCTGCGCCAGTCCGGCTGGGCCAGAATCGCCACCCGATACCCCAACTTCTCCAGCCAACGGCCGATCAGCGCCACGCCGAAGGACGGATGATCCACGTACGCATCGCCGGTAATGAGGATGACATCCGCCCCATCCCAGCCGCGGCCGCGCAGATCCTCCCGACTCATCGGTAAGAACAGCCTTCTATGCTTTGCTTCCACCGCACCCATCCAGCGCTACCGCCGTCAGTCGCAATAGCATACGTCACTCTGATACTTCAACCACTCATCCCGCAGTTGTCTCAACTCTTCGATGATCGTGCATCTCATCAGTCCTAGGGCCAGAAAGCGGCGATCGCAATCGTCAGCCAGATCGCGACGCCGATGATGAATTTGCTCACAATGCCAAGCAACTGGCCCAGGCCGGCCCCCATCGCCCGCTGGAACGAGAGATCCGGGTGCGCCCCGCGTGCGGTCTCGACGGCCCACACCGCCAGCGCCACTCCGAGACAGGCGCCGACCACCGTGCCGACCAGGGGCACGGGAAACGCGATCGTCCCGACAAACGCGCCAACCAGGGCGCCGAAGATGCCCATGAGGGAGGCCCTCCAGCTTGCTCCGGTTCGGCGCGCGCCGGCCATGCCGCCGAGGAATTCCACCAGCTCGCCCAGCATCGCCAACATGGCAATGGCCATCAGGGTCCAGCCGGAGAACACCCGTTGCTCCCACGTCCACCAGGCAAACAGCGAGGTCGCCAGCACCATCAGCCAGTTGCCGGGCAGACCGAACAGGACCAGCGCCAGCCACAGCAGGTTGGACACGGCCAGGATGGACAACCACACGTAAAACACGCGACCATTGTAGCGCCGGAAAAGGGGACATTCTACTTTTCTTTCCCGGAAGGGGAAAAGTAGAATGTCCCCTTTTCTTTTCCTTGGCCGCGCAGGGATTGAACCTCCGTTGCCCGAGAGGTTCGCAAGAATGGTCATACACGTCTCGCAGCCGTTGACAACTATCGTCCCGGCAGATATCTACAGGCGGTGATTCGGTGTTGGCCCAGCGTGGAAATGGAAGGATTCGCGTGACAGATATGGGCAATTCGCCCCATTCGCCGGACGATAAGCCGCCGGCCGAGGCCGGTCGGCGTATGACCGCTTCACACCGGCGCAGAAGGCGGGTACTACTGGTTCTGGCGTTGGGCATCGCGCTGTATGCCACCTATGCCGGCCGGCGGACCCCGGTCGAGCCGCAGCACGGCGTGGGAATCTCCTGGCCTGAGGCGGCGCAACCCGTCGCGAAAACGCCCTTTCGCGTCGCCATCTACAACATCCGTCGCGGCAAAGGGACCGATGGCGTGCGCGACCTGAGCAGGACGGCGGCGGTACTCCGGGGCGCCGATCTGATCGGACTCAACGAGCTCGCGGGTCCGACGCTCTGGGGCCGGGGCGATCACGCCGAACGACTGGGACAGAGCCTCGGGATCGGATGGCAGTTCGCTCCGAATCAGTACCGCTGGCACAGGTACCACTTCGGCAACGGTTTGCTCAGCCGGCTCGAGGTGGGCCGTTGGACGAGTGAGCCGTTGATCTATGAGAGAGGCAAGAGCCATAGCCACCGTAATCTGCTCAAGGCCGAGGTGATGGTGGCCGGCCGGCCGATCGTGTTCATGGTGACCCACCTGGACCGAGGCGCGATCCGACCGGCCCAGCTCCAACACGTCCTGGACGAGTTCGTCCAATACAACCCCGCCATCCTGGCCGGCGACCTCAACACGACCGCTGCCGATCCGCTGCTCATCGCCTTTTTCGCCGACAGCAACAACGTGGATGCCATCGCCCGGGCTTTGGACGCCGCAGATGACCGGGGCCGCATCGACTGGATCATTACCCGGGGCCTGAGAGTGCTCGGCGGCGGCATGGAGCCGGTAGGCGTCTCCGACCATCCCTGCTATTGGGTGGACGTCGAACTTGTCGATGAAGCTCGGAATGAGGCGGGAACGCTGGAATGACGGAATGTTGGCGGACGGTGTGCGATGCAGCGACCATTCCGGTGCCTCCAACCCCTCATTCCCTTCCTCTCCCGCCGGGAAGCTCGAACTGGTAGATCTCGAGGTAGTCGATGGTTACGATGCGCCGTCCGCGTTTGTCGAAGCGCACCGCGGGATAGACGTCCCGCCCCAGATAGGGATAGTCCTCCTTCATCCCGGCCAGCCAGCGATCGAATGCTTCTTGATCGAAATCGTATCGCGGGTCCCGATAGAGGACACACCGCAGGACCTTCTGCGGCGCCGCCGGGATGTCGGCGGGTCTGGCTATCCCCCCGCCCTCGGGGCTGGGTGCTGAGTCATAGATGTACTTGTTCGCCAAGTACATGGCCGACCAACTCAAGTCGTGCCAGGTCCCCCGGGAGAACTCCGGGCCCAGATCGTCTTTGATATCGACCGCCCGATCCTCGAAATTGGCGCTGGGCCAGAACCACCGGGCGAACGCGCGGGCCCGCTGATCGGATCTGGTCTTGTGGGGATGGAGCAGGTCGCGGGTCATCGCGGCCATCCCCAGAAGCGCCGCCAGCCCAGCCCTCTTTGTCCAGCAGGGGGCTGGACAAAGCGGGCTGGGTGGCCCCGGCGCAGGTCCAGGCCGAGCAGAGCCGCGATCCCCACGCCGAGCAGGAGGTAGATCATCGGGGCGACGTACATGGAGAACTTGACATGCCCGGCGTACAACGCCGCCGAGACGTTGTGCCGGACGTATGAAGAGGTTATGGCCCAGAGGATCGTGGACCAAGTCATAATTGTTGACGATGCCAGCACCGACCAGACCAACCGGATCGCCCGGACCCTGCCGCATACCCTCGTCTGCACGCATCCGGAAAACCTCGGCTCCGGCGCCAACCAGAAGACCTGCTATCGGCTGGCCCGCGAGCAAGGGGCCGATATCGTGATCATGGTGCACCCGGATTGCCAGTACACCCCCCTGCTGATTCCCGCGATGGCCTCCCTCATCGGCAACGGCCTCTACCATCGCGTGCTCGGCTCGCGCATCCTCGGCAATTACGCCCTCAAGGGCGGCATGCCGGTCTGGAAATACGTTTCCAACCGTTTCCTGACCCTGGTCGAGAACCTCCTGATCGGGGCCAAGCTGTCCGAGTATCACACCGGCTACCGCGCCTTCTCCCGGTCGTTGCTGGAGCGGTTGCCGTTGGCGGAGAATTCCGACGACTTCGTCTTCGACAACCAGATGCTCGCGCAGATCGCCTGGCTGGGGTACACCATCGCGGAAGTCAGTTGCCCGACGAAGTACTTCCCGGAGGCGTCCTCGATCAACTTCCGGCGGAGCGTCACGTATGGCTTCGGCTGCCTGGGGACCGCCCTGGCCTTCCGGCTGGCCAAGATGGGCATCCTCCACTCCCGGCGTTTTCCACCGGTGCGCCCGACGTGAAGGCAGAAACGCGCGCCGCCTGCGGCGATCCGTGCTTGGGCCGTGCGCGTAAGCATTCCGCTTGCTCATAAGGAGCATTTCCCTACGATCATCTCTCCGACTCCGGCAGATAGTATTCCCCTCGTGGGCAGCAATAACAGTAAATGAGAAGGGCCATAGCCGTACCCGTATCTTTCTTGCTGCCGTCCCTCCTGGCGGCCATGCCTACTCTTGCGCTGTACCTTGACGACAACGAGCAACAGGCAGGGATCAGGGCCCGGCGGACCATGAACTTCTCCGTAACCCCCGCCGGTTGGTGGGGCGACCGGCTTGACCCGCTGTATCCCATGAGCACACCGGCCCCGCCGTTGTATCTGGATCTGCTGGAGGAGCCGGACCTGTGGACCACGCGGACGATCCGGCTGGACCGGAGCGATTTCCGCTCCCTGAGCGAGATGGGCGGCATCGAGCCGAGCCTGATCTTCGGCATGATTGTCGGCGGCATGTACCGGCCGATACACAAGCGTGTGGAGATGCCGTTGGGCAGGATCCGGGAGGAGCGCCCCGTTGCCGCCGGTCATGAACTGCATGAAGGCGAGCACGAACGGGAAGAGGTCTACGTGCCGGCGGGTCGGGAGGAGAAGACGCGGGAAGAGCCTCCCGTGAAGCTGGGCAAGCGATAGCATCTGCAGCCGGGCGTCAGCAAGAATGGGTACCGTGCAGCCAGAGCCCCACCTCTCGCAAGAGACCGAGCGTGTGGGGTGGGCCCTCGATCGACGCGGGCAGACGGATGCGGAGCGTAACGCGTCGATTGAGGGCCCGGCCTGTGGATGGCTTCCGCTCGATCCCTTCGGCAACGTATTTCAGTTCCTCCGGTCGGCCGTCGGGCGGCGGAGCCGCCTGATGAGTTTTGACAGACAAAACCGGTAATCGCATGCCTTTGTTGCTGGGTGTCATGTCCACGCCTCGTAGACATGCTTGCTTCCGTGAGCAGGACATGCCTACGAAAAGCCGTAGGCATGGCACCCAGCCATTACCGAAGTTGCTCGTCAAAACTCATAAGAAGACGGACTTCCAGCCGCGCGATCGAGCGACTGCCAGCCAGATCACGGCGAAAGCGGCCACCGGCAGTCCGTAGGCTGTCAGAAAGACAGGCAGCGACCTCATCCCTATCATCCATCCACCGAGAGGCACTACGACCAACAATATCAAGGCGGCCACCATTCGCCGACGACCCTCCAAACGGAATTGGCTCCAGCGCGGCAGGTCTGTCAGCCGGCGCACGGCATACAGGCCGCAAAGGATGCCGATGGTTGCCCCGGCTATCACATCCGACGGGTAATGCACGTACGCCGTGACTCGGAGCAAGCCGATGACGCCGGCGGCCGTGAAGAGAACGGGCGCCCAGAGCCGACCCACGGACCAGGACAGGGTCGTTGCC
>VGYL01000090.1 GCA_016872975.1 Planctomycetota bacterium | reverse complement strand
CGCGTCGGTTCCGCACGTGATAGGCCATTCCTTCCACGGTCATTCGAGGAGGTCGCGCCATACCGCAAGGGTACAAGAAGCCGTCGCTATTTGTCAACAAAAATCATCCTGACACCTTTTCCTTTCCGCATCCCCACCTCTTGGCGGTCTGAACTGGCGCGGGCAAAAATGCGGTATTGGGACCGGCCGTACCTGGCGGCATCCCTGCCGAACGGACTCCTTGACGGCGGAGCGCAGGCGGGGGACAATGAGAGGACGCGGAACAATGGAATGATGGAATATTGGAATATGGGGCAACCTGTAGGTCGCCCCACCCATCATTCCACCATTCCATTATTCCACTATTCCAATGCTCCAGGGGCGTCTGTGCTTTGAGAGGGTCGCAAGATGGTCGCACGCGTGATTTGTCTGATCGGCATCGTGGGCGGGTTGGTCTGTGGCGGGCGGGCGCAGGATTACCTGGGCACGGCCACGTACGGCGAGCTGCTGCCGGGGTCGAGTGAGCAGGTCGGGCTGTGGTGGGCGTCCTCGGGGTGGAAGATCGGCCAGGACCGGGACCTGCCACCGGCCAGGGGGGACGCTATTCTGATCCGGGCGGCGAAGAATGAGGTCGAGGCGGCGCAGTTAGTGGTCCGGCCGGCGGGGGCTTTGCAGGGGCTGATCGTGGAGGCGGGGGTCCTGGCCGGGCCGGACGGCGCCACGATCCCGGCGCAGAGTATTGACCTCCTGGAGGTGCGGTACGTCCATGTCACTCAGCCGACGGACAAGAGCGCGACCGCGGGGTACTGGCCCGATCCGCTGCCGCCGGTGCAGAAGGCCCTCGAGGTGCCGGCGGGCAAGAACCAGGCGTTCTGGATTCGCGTCAAGGTGCCGCGCGGGGCGCGGGCGGGGGTCTATGCGGGGACCATCCGCTTGCAGGCCGAGGGGTACGGGGCGGCCGTACCGCTGCGGGTGGAGGTCTATGACTTCGAGCTGCCGGACCGGATGACCTGCGTGACGGCGTTCGGCTTCAGTGCCGCCAACGTGTTCCGCTACCAGGGCATTACCGATCCGCAGCAGCGGCGGGAGGTCATCGAGAAGTACTGGGCCAACTACAGCGCCCACCACATCTCGCCCTACGATCCCGCGCCGCTTGACCGGATCGGGGTGACCTGGCCCGACATCAAGCCGCCCCAGCCCAAGTGGCAGGGCGGGCAGCCGGTGAAGAATGAGAAGCACAGCGGCGAACGCAGCCTGCTGATCTTCGACGACCGCAAGGACCAGAACGTCGAGGCGGTGTACGAGCCGCTCGTGGCGATCCCCGCGGGGGGCTTGCGACTGCGGTTCGCGTATCGCACCGCGGTGCCGGGCCAGACGTTCCGCGTCACGCTGAACCATTACGACGCCTCCGGCAAGTGGATCTCCGGCGGCAACCACGATATCGGGCTCGAAGGCGAGGGACAGTGGCAGCAGTTCGAGCGCATCATCCGCAAGTTCCCCGCCGGGGCGAAATCCGTGCAGCTTCATCTGCGGGCGGCGGAGTGGTCCGAGAGCGGCGAGCATACGGGGCTCGTCTGGTTCGACGATGTCTCGCTGACGTGTGGCACCGCCGCCCTCGGCGGTGAGGGTTCCCAGCCGGGGGCGGCTGGGCCACAGGAACTGATCGAGGACGGCGGGTTCGAGCCGGCCCAGTTGCCCGCGGTCGAGCGGGACAAGCTCCAGGTGAAGCTCGACTTCGCCGCTTGGGACAGGGCGATGGAGCGCGGGATCGACCATTACAGGTTCAACTCGTTCCGCCTGAGCATCCCCGGCATGGGCGGCGGGACGTTCCATGCGCGGCGCGAGCCGGAACTGCTCGGCTTCGGCGCGGACACGCCCCACTACCAGGGGCTCTTCCACAACTACTGCACCCAGATCCAGGAGCACCTGCGGCGCAAGGGCTGGCTCGATGAGGCGTACGTCTACTGGTTCGACGAGCCGGCGCCCCGGGATTACGCGTTCGTCAACAACGGTTTCGCCCGGCTCAAGGCGGCGGCCCCGGACATCAACCGCATGCTGACCGAGCAGGTCGAGCCGGCCCTGATCGGCGGGCCGAACATCTGGTGCTCCCTCTCCAACCACTACCAGCACGAGTTGGCCGAACAGCGGCGGGCACAGGGCGAGAGGTTCTGGTGGTACGTCTGCACCGGCCCCAAGGCCCCTTACTGCACGCTGTTCATCGACCACCCGGGGACCGAGATGCGGGTCTGGCTCTGGCAGACCTGGCAGCGCAAGATCGACGGCATCCTCGTCTGGCAGTCGAACTACTGGACCAGCGACGCCGCCTATCCCGACCGGGACCGTCCGCAGAATCCGTACGAGGACCCCATGGGCTGGACCTCGGGTTACAGCACGCCCGCGGGACAGAAACGCCCCTGGGGCAACGGCGACGGCCGGTTCGTCTATCCGCCTCTCGCGGCGGCCGACGGCAACCCGGGCCGGCCGATCCTCGAAGGCCCGGTCGACAGCATCCGCTGGGAGATGCTGCGGGACGGGATCGAGGACTATGAGTACTTCGTGATACTGCGGCGTTTGCTCCAGGCCAAGGGTGACAGGCTCGATACAGCGCAGAAAGCCGAGTACGCGGCCCTGCTGGAGGTGCCGGCGGCAGTCACGAAAGACATGACGACGTTCACCCGGGACCCGGCCCCGCTCGAGCGGCACCGCGACCACGTGGCCCGGGCGATCGGCACGCTCAGCCGCCGGTGACGAGGGGGCCCGGTACGGGAATATGAACTTGGTGAAGTGTGAAGGCAGGAGGGTCGGCAATGAGAACGGCACAGGGGAAATACGGTCTGATGACGCTGGCAGTCTGGCTCGGCCTGGCGGCAGCGCCGGCGGGAGCGCCGGCCGCGGCGCGGATGCCGGAGACGGGGCAGATGAACGTCATGTTCATCATCGTGGAGGACTGGAGCGCGACGACGCCGGGGTGTTACGGCAATCCGATCTGCCAGACGCCGAACCTCGATCGGTTTGCGACTACTGCCGTCCGGTTCGATTCCGCGTACGTGCAGGCCGTTTGCTGCAATCCGTCGCGGAGCTCGTTTCTGACGGGATTGCGGCCGCTGACGAGCCGGGTCTGGAACAACAGCCAGGAGATGGATGAGCGGCTGCCGCCGGGCACGATCACGCTGCCGGAGCTGCTCAAGAAGCGGGGCTTTCATACCGCGGTGATCGGCAAGTTCTTCCATACGGTCGAATACGCGGAGAAGCAACTGCTTGCCTTCGACCGGATCGAGAGCTACGGCAAGCCGCCGGGATGGACAGGACCCGAGCCGATCCTGACGTTTCCGCCGGTCCAGCGGGCCCAGAAGAGAGACCCCGCGCCCAAGGACAAGAACAGCAAGGAGTACCGCGAATGGCGGGCTCGCAATTCCGATCGGTACGGCGATTCGGGATTGGAGCCCGAGGAGGAGGGCGACTATCGCAACGCGCAGATCGCCTGCGCCCTGCTGAAGGAGTTTGCGCGGACGAAACAGCAGTTCTTCCTGTCGGTGCACCAGTCGCGGCCGCACACGCCGCTGACGGCGCCGAAGAAATACGTGGACATGTACGATCCGGCGAAGATCCCCGCTCCGCCCGCGCCGCCGAACGTCGGGACCAGTCTTTATCCCCGGCGCGTGACGGTCGGCAATCCGGATATCTTCATGAGCCGCCAGCCGACGCCGCGAGAAGTGAAGGAGGCCATCGCCGCGTACTATGCCTGCGTGAGCTTCGTGGACAGCAACATCGGCATGGTCCTCGACGAGCTGGAGAGACAGGGGCTCGCGCGGAACACCATCGTCTTCATCATGGGCGACCACGGCTTCCATCTGGGCGATCACGGGTTCTGGTCCAAGTACTCGATGCTGGAGAACACGCGGCGGGCGCCGTTGTGGGTCCGCGTGCCGGGGGCGCCGGGCAACGGCCGGGTCTGCCGCGAGCTCGTGGAGTTCGTGGACCTGGTGCCGACCGTGGGCGAGCTGGTGGGCCTCGAGCTGCCGGCCAACCTGGAGGGACTGAGCTTCACGCCGCTGCTGGCGAATCCGGGCCGGCCGTGGAAAAAGGCGGTATTCCTGGTGGAGAACGAGACCAACCAGGTCGTGCGGACCCGCCGGTTCAGTTACATGGAGTTCGGCAAAGGCCCGGTCCCCGCGGCCCTGTTCGACCTGGAGAACGATCCGTGGGAGACGGTCAATCTGGTCGACGACCCGGCCCACACCCAGACGCGGCAGGAGATGGCCCACCTGCTGAAGGCCGGCTGGAAGGCCGCCCTGCCCGACCACGCCACGCCGTAGCATGGGCGTCCCGCCCATGAGTACCACGGGCGTCCCGCCCGTGGGCCAGGGTCAAGATGGCCCTTCGGCCCGAGTAACGGGGCCAAGGCCTCAGGCATTGACGATGGCTTTCTCGCGTGCTATCGAGGCCCCGTCGAGGGTACCAACCATCGTCAAAGGCAGAGCCTTTGGCGATGCCACCCCTCGGGTTTGGTAGATAGTGCATAGGGGGCAACGCTCAACTCTTTGCACTTCTGTAGAGAGTTGAGCGTCGATCCGTGACCCCTACAAGATGAAGAGAGATATGGCCATTCGTAGGGTGTGCTGTGCACACCTTCGGCACTTCTCATCCACTTGGGTCCGGTTATTGAACGAGCACGCGTGATCGGTCCCTGAAAACGGTGTGCACAGCACACCCTACGCGGACCGGCGGCGTCCAACACTCAGGGGCCAACGCTTGCCAGCTCCTGGACCTCGGCGGCGGTCAGGGCCCGGCGGTAGATCCGCACGTCGTCCATCGTGCCGCTGAAGAAGTGCCTCTCGCCCGCGGCGCGGACCCCGAGGGTGACATCCGGACCGGCGACGGTGTGGATGGGAGAATCGGCCGAAGCGGTGATGGCTTCCGGCCTGCCGTCCACGTAGAGCCTGATGTGGCGGACGCTCGGATTCTCATCCGGCTCCAGCACGGCGGCAACGTGGTGCCATTGCCCCTTGGTGAGCCGCGTCTTGCCGGTGACGAAACCCGTGCCGACCGCGACCTGTAGGGCCCCGTAGGCCTCGGCGCGGGAGCCGCGGGTCAGCAGCATGAGCCACTGGGCCTGCGGCTCCGGGACGCCCCACGAGACCAAGTCGGCGTAGTCGCTCGTGGTGGTCTTGATCCAGGCAGCGACGGTCCGGGCTTGGGTGCCGAGAACTCCCTTGCAGCCCTTGATCGTCACATAATCGCCCTTGCCGTCGAACGCCAGCGCCCCGGCCAACCGGCCTTCGGGCATCCAGGTCGCACCGAGCAGCACCGCGTGATTGGCGAAGATTGAGGCGTCGTAGGCGATCGCGCCGGCGCCTTCGTCGAACGTCCAATGCCCGACCAGTGTCGTGTCACGTCCGGCTTGATTGGGATCGACCAGGGCTGCCAGTGGACCGGCGTCAGCGTCCCCTCGGAACCGGCCTCGAAGAGGCGAAGCGAATCGGGGATCACAGTCCCGCCGTGTCCGGCCTGCGCCAGGAGCCCGGTGAAGTTCGCAAACACTTCGGCCGGCGCCTCGGTCCGGTCCCACGCACCGGCGTCCACCTTCAAGGGCAGGCAGAACGCCCAGCGGGCATCCCACCAGGGCTCCGCCGCGGCGCCGGCGGAAACCGGCAACACCGGCACCAGCGCAATAATCCCTGTCACCAGAATCAGCACCGCGTCGCGAAGCCTCATCGTAGCATGGGCGTCCCGCCCATGAGTGGGACCCCAAACGCGATTCATCGCGTTTGGGAACCCAGTGGCACGGCCGTCCCGGCCGTGGAGGTCGCGGGCACGCCGCTCGGCAGACGCAGAACGTACGTGAACGGGAATGTCCCGATTAGCCATGGGCGGGACGGGGTCCCCAAACGCGAACGAATGCGTTTGGGGGCCCAGGCCCACGGTACTCATGGGCAAGATGCCCATGCTACTCACGGGCAGGATGCCCGTGCTACTCATGGGCGGGACGCCCATGCTACGGGCGGGCCGAATGCCCGTGCCGTGGGATGCCCGGATGGACACATCACCAACAGGACACCCAGCCGCGGCTATTGCCTCACGATGCGAGCGACCCATTTCCATCGACATGACAAACCCCTCCTAATGCCGGTTCGGACCGATTGCAGGACTCGTTCGTTTCTACGCGGGAGACTTCTTATGGCCCGTGTAAGCGCCCAGTTTCAGCAACAGGCCTTTCAGGAACGCCAGCGACGCCACGTAGCGCTCGTCCACGAGCGGGACCGTGCCGAGTTGGTGGCTCCGGATGATCGGGGAGCACTGCTCGGCGGAAAGCAGCCCGTCGTAGCCGATCTCCCGGCAGGCCTTGAGGAAGGCCACCTCGCGGATGCCGCGTTGCACCTGGTGCCAGGCTTCCAGCCAGTCCTCGCCGCGGGAGACCCGCCGCGAGCGCGACTCGAAGCTCGGCAGCCCGTAGCCCTGGCCGGCGAACGGGTTCTGGAAGTAGCCGTAGAAGCCCGCCAGGATGCGGACGATACTCGCGCCCAGGTCCTTGGCGAGCCGGATACACTCCCGCACGTAGAGGATCTCCTTCTCCTGCGGGTACAGGAGCACGTGGTTCGCCTCCAGGAAGCTGGTGCAGCAGACGATGGCGCCCATCTCCAGATCAAGCTCGCGGTAGAGGTCCTTGAGCCGCTTGCGCCGGTTGCGGTCGAGGTCCAGCGGAAATCCCAGAGGCCGGTGCGCGTAGATGCACGCGGCGTCGTAGCCGAACTGTGCGGCCCGGCGGACCGCGTCTTCCAGGACCAGTGGACCCAGGAGATCAAATTCCAAATTCCAGGCACCAAATCTCAAACAAATTCAAAACGGAAGAAAACCCAAAATCCCAAACGGCTCCGCCGCACGGCGACAGCGTTTTGAACCTTGGTGCTTTGGATTTTGGATTTGTTTGGAATTTGGTGCTTGGTGCTTGGAATTTCCTTGGGATTTGGTGCTTGGAATTTGGAATTTCCGCGCGGCGCGGCTTCGAACTTCGCCTCCTGACGAATCATGGTTTATCCTCGCCTTTGGGTTTCGGCAGCCGCGCCCGGAGCGACTCGTAGGCGGGCGAATCCGGCCGGTGCAGGGTCAGCACCGTGCGGATCTTGAGGTCGGGGTATTCCGCCTCGGAGATCTTGCCGTCGCCGTCACTGTCGAGATCGTTCTTGCGCGGATTGCTCAACGTGTACGCGGTATTCGGGGCGAAGGCCCGGCTCCAGTCCCAGTCGGTGACGTGCTGGTCCTGGTTGGGGCCCTTGCCGTAGTACATGTGCCTGACGTCGAGGGTCCGCACGGCGTCGACCTGTTCGTAGACCCACGGTTTCCCCGGCGCCGGTGGTTGCAGTTCGGTCAGCAGCAGCGCCGGTGACGCGATGTGGCGGATGACCGGGTCCTTGGGGATGTTCCACCAGCCGAACTGGATGTGCATGGGCGATTCCCAGGGGCGCTCCATCCGGACCACCTCGACCCGCCAGTGATAGATCCCGGCGTCGAACAGGGAGGGCTCGCCCTCCCGCCAGTCCATCGGCGCTGCGGGATTCGTCTTGCGGTGGGTCTGGAAATCCCAGTTCTGGTACAACTGCCGGTCGCCCCGATGGGTGATTTCCAGATCGAACAGGACGAAACTCGCCGGCGGGCCGGCCGCGGCGGGCGGGGCGGCGGACGTGATGGCCAGGTTCTCGTACAGCAATACGCGCGGGTTCCGCCAGCCGATGGAGATGATGTCCAGGTCGCCGTCGTTGTCCATGTCGGCGACGATCGCGCCGTCGTGATGCTCGTCCCCGGTGAAAACGACGTGCATCTTCCACTGCCGGCCCCGGCCGTCCAGGTTCTCGAAGATCAGCAGTCGGGCGGAGGCGGGGTCCTTGTAGTTGTGCTCGCCCACGACCACGTCGAGATCGCCGTCGCGGTCCATATCCGCGACGTCCAGGCTCATGGGCCCGACCACCTCCATCGAGATGATGTGCTCGGTCCACGTGCCGGTCGGGCCCTCGGGCTGCTCGTACCAGGCGAGCTTGCCCGGCTTGTTGATGGCCTCGAAACCGACGACCGCGTCGAGCCGGCCGTCACCGTTGAGGTCCGCCAGGCGGTTGCGGTCCGGGTCGCCGCCGGTGGGGTGGAGGGTATGCACCGTCCATTTGTCCCCGGCGTTGCGGAGCCACTTGGTGCCCAGCAACAGGTCCACCCGCATGTCGCGGTCGATGTGCCCGGCGCTGAGGCCCTCATCCTGGGAGATATCGGAGATCCTGCGCCAGGGCCATGTCTCCTTGACGGGGTCCTTGGGCACGGTGAGCATCTGGACACCCTGTCCCCCTTTGTGCCAGGACAGGGCGATCTCCCGGCGCCGGTAGCCCGTGAAGATGGTCGTGCACCCTTGCAGGAAATCGCCGCTGGCGGGGGCCAGGTTCGTGTGAATGGTGAAATCGCCGCGGCCATCGTTGCGGGCCCAGGCGAAGTTGGCGTTCGCCGCGGGCGTCTTGCCCTGGGTCCCGAGAATGTCCAAGGCGCCGTCGAGGTCGAAGTCGCAGATGACCGCGGCGTCGTTCAACGGCGCGCCGATCAGCCGGCGTGTCCACGCGCCGCGTTCCTCCGTGGCGCGGGCATCTTGCCCTTGTTCTTCTGTGGCGCGGGCGTCCCGCCCTTGTCTTTCGGATACGACGGGTGACTCTTGGCTTGGCACGGCAAGGCCAGGATGGCCTCGCGACGCAAGGGCGGGACGCCCTCGCCACGACTGGCCGACGCGGCCGGGATTCTGGTACCACGAGCCGCCGGCGACGATGTCCCGCAGTCCATCGCCGTCCAGGTCGCCGGCGAGAACAAAGGCGGCGCCCCAGGGCTTCTGTGGGTCGATGACGTGCCGCTGCCAGCGGTCGAGGGGCAGGGTGGGCGCGGGTTTCTTCGTCAGGTTCTCCCAGAGATCGACGGGGGTGTGTCCGCCGTAGTTGCCGTGATTGGCGCCGATGATGTCGAGGTCGCCGTCGTTGCCGATGTCGGCGACGCGGAGGTTGTGCGAGCCGGTCCATCCGACCACCTGCCGGCGCCAGCGCCGGCCGTTCCCCTCAATGAAGTGGATGACAACGCGCCGGTGCGGCGACTGCTCCATCTCCGCCGTGATGACATCCAGATGGCCGTCGTGGTTCATGTCGGCGGTCTTGAAGGTGTGCAGATGGGAGACGTCGTCGTCGATGACGTGTTCGATCCAGGGACCCTTCCTGGGGTCGGCCGCATCGAACCAGCTCAGACGGCCCTTCGCCTCAGCAGGGGCCAGCAGCACGTCGAGCCGGCCGTCGTCGTTGAGGTCCGCCGCGTGCACGCCGCAATCGTCGGGCCAGCCGGCGGAGATCTCATGCCGCTTCCATTCGCTCTGCGGGTCGGCGGGCGTCTCATGCCAGTAGCCGTTCTGCACGAGGTCCAGGTCGCTGTCACCGTCCAGGTCGGCCAGCATCAGGCCGCCGCGGCCGCCGGTCGGGATGTCGATTCTCTGCCAGACGTTCGGCGCCTGCTGCAGAAAGACGCGGGTCCCCTGCGTGTCGCGCACCACGATGTCCAGCTTGCCGTTGCCATAGAGATCACCGACCTCGACGTCATGGCCCCCCTGCTTGTCGAGCACGTGCATCCGCCAGGAGGCGGTCGCCGGATGGCCCTGCGGCCGCGGGTTCTCGAACCAGACCAGGGGCCCGCTCGCGTGCGGAATGATGACGTCCAGATCGCCGTCGTTGTCCACGTCGCCCACCTGCATGTCGGTGGTGAAAGTCCCGCCGGCGATGCGGTGCTTGGTCCAGTGGGGCCAGGCGTACCAGTAGAGTCCCTGGCCGTACGCGCTGGCCGCCAGGACGTCGACGCAGCCGTCGCCGTCGAGGTCGCCCACGGTCTTGCAGTGCGGGTAGGTGGGGTTGTCGCTGTCGATGATGATGCGCCGGAACGGCATCGGTTCCGCCCCGCTCGCGCCTGAGCCAAGGACAATCGCTGCAAGAAGAAACACGTGCACGGGGACATCAAGCATAGCTTGGGTCATTCGAGAACCTCCATTTCCTTTGTTCGGACCGTCAAACGAGTGTGTCCCGGATCGTCCATCCGGGATGACAAGGCTGTGCCGTTCATTTCGTCGGTTCGGAGTCCCGCCTTCAGGCGGGTCAAACCGTCCAGCCTTCCTTTTTCCCTTCCGCGTTTACAGAACGGAGCCAGCTGCGCCGGAAGACTTTCAAACCCGCCTAATGAGTCTTGACGGACAAGACCGGTAATCGCGCCGCACCCGTCGTTTCGCACATGTGCCTCGCGCCAGGCAACGTGTGGCGGGAGGGTGGAGCGTGCCCCACCGGGAAGCCGGACCCAAGGAAAGCGGTGGGGCAAGCCCCACCCTACACATTACCGAACTTGCTCGTCAAAACTCATAAGGCGGAACTCCGAACATAAGAGCATCGCAACCGCAGCCGTTTGATGATCGTCTTCTCAGTTGATACGTTCCGCCCCGATGAAGTGCTCCAGGAGCCAGCGCAGATCCTCATTGCCGGGCGCGGTGCGGTTGAAGCCGGAATGGACGCTGGCGTCATCGGCATTGTGCTGGATGAATTCCAGCGTGCGCTTGTCCATCCAGCGCACCCGCTCGGAGTGGCCGTCGGCGAAGCCGAAGGTGCTCGACTTGTTGTGGAAGGACGCCAGCGGGTCGTAGAAGGTCCAACTGGCCGGATTGGCGAGGCGGTTCAGGCCGCCGCTGAAGGGCAGGTGCCAGCCGCCTTCGTTTTCGCCGTATTGGCTGGCGTTGTGCTCTTCCTCGACAAAAACGTACAGGTGGGCGGCGCGCTTGACCTCGCTCATGCGGCGATAGTATTGGTACCCGCCCCGAATGGCGAGGTCCTTGTCGCGCAGCGGCCCGAAGGCATAGGAAATCGAGTAGCTGCGGTAGGCGTCGCGCGGCGGCCTGCGCGTGACCATCCGGCTGTCGCCCGGGCAGTGGTAGACGCCCACGTCCTTGATGTACGGCCACATCGTGCCCAGTTGGATGCCGCGGTAGCGATCCTCCTTGGTGATGCTCGCGGATGGGGGCTTGCCCAGCGGGTTGCCCGCCGGGTCCCGGGGCGCATGGACCCAGGGCGTGCGGTCCGTGGCCGTCTCATAGAGGGCCCCGTTGCACATGAGCAGGCCGTCGTTGTCGTCGGCGTACATGACCCAGCCGGTCGCCAGGTTCTTCTGGTTGGCCAGGCAGACCGACGAAGCGGCGATCTTCTTGGCCGTGCTCAGGGCCGGCAGCAGGACCGCCATCAGGATGGCGATGATCGCGATCACCACCAGCAGCTCGATCAACGTGAATCCCCGCGTCGTTCGCATAACAGGTCTCCTATCCTGTCCTGGGGTGATAACATCGGGTGGCAGCGGCTGGCAGGGCGCATGCATCGGTTAGAGCCTCGGACAGAATGAGCTTGGATATGTCATTGCGAGGAGCGCAGCGACGAAGCAATCTCAATCCCACGTCCGGGAGGAGATTGCTTCGCTGCGCTCGCAAGGACATGGAGGTAGTCTTCATTTGGTCCCGGGCGCCCGCGCTCCACTGCAGCAGCGGGGTGCTGACCCCGGTGGCGCCATTGGCCGGAACCGGATTGCCGGCCAGCGGCCCGGTTGCCAGCGAGACGATCTCCTGGTCGGTCAGGGCCCGGTTGTAGATCCGCACATCGTCCATCTTGCCGGCCATGGGTTCCGTGAGCCCGCCGTTGATGCCCAGGCGCAGCACGGTGTCATAGCCGATGAGATTGCCGGTGACGTTGCCGCTGGCGACCTGCTTGCCGTCCAGGAACAGCCGCAACGTGGCGCCGTTATAGACCCCGGCGAGATGATGCCAGCGCCCGGCCCGGATGCTGTTCGTGGCGCCCGGTTGAAAGGCGGCCCCGCCGGTCCGGGAGATCCAGACCCGCGGTTGGGCGTTGGCCAGCATATGGAGGCCGTACGAGAAGTACGGACTGGAATGGGTCGTGTTGTTGAAAACCTTGGCGATGACGATCTGAGGCGTGGAACCGGTCGCGTTGAAGTTCACCCAGACCGCCATCGTGAGTTGGTCGCCCGTGAGATTCAGCGAAGGCGAATTGGGGACCTCCACGTAGTCGCCGGTCCCATCCAGTTCGAGAACCTGGCCCCGATCGGGATCGGTGACGATCTTGGCGTCGCCCAGGGGCGTCCCGTGATTGGTCCCGGCCGAGTCGTTGCAGTTGCCTTCGAATTGCCAGTGCGCCACCAAGCCGGTGCTCAGGTCGGCGAGTGCGGCGGTTGCTCCCAAGCCCAAGCCCAACACCAACACCAGCGGCAGCATAGCGAATCGCTTGTCCATCGTTGTCCTCCTTCCCGGATGTGTTATGAACGGCGGGCCCCGGCACATGCCAGAACCCTGGGCGAACATGGTTGCATCTCCCGCACGGCGGCTTCGGCGGCCGCGGGGGTATTATCATAACATTATGATATTACGACGGCCCAAAAAAACTGAAAACACACGATGCCAGTATAGCTTCCTTCGGCCAATTGGGCAAGTGGATTCAGAAGAAAAGTTGCCCTCTCACGGGTTCCGCCGGCCGAGGCAGAACAGGTGCTGGAAGCCGCGCAGGAAGACCTGGCCGTCGCTGATCGCGGGGGAGGCGTAGCAGGATTCGCCCAATTCGTACCGTGCCACGCGCTCGAATTGCGGACCCGGCTTGATGACATTGATGACGCCGTCGTCGTTGATGAAGAAGACCAGTCCTTGCACCAGGACCGGGGAGGCGTGGTGCTTGCCGAGCTTCTCCTGCCAGAGCACCTTGCCGGTGGCGGCTTCGTAGCAGAACGCCACGCCCGCGTTGTTGACGCTCAGCAGGAAATCGCCCGCGACGATCAGGGAGGGCACGTAGGGAGCCCCGCGCGTGTCGCGCCAGGCGACGTGGGTGTTGGTGACATCGCCCCGGCCGTCGGGCCGGAGCGCGAGCAGGACCTGCCGGGGCCAACTGCTGCTGATGAACACCAGTTGCGCTTTCTCGCTGTAGACCGGCGTGGCGACGAACTCCTCGGAGGGGCCATCCACGCGCCAGAGCTCCTCGCCCGTGTCGGGGTCGAAGCTGGTCACGCAGCGGTCGCCGCACTGGATCATCTGCCTGCGGCCGGCCATCTCCCGGATCAACGGCGCGCTGTAGCTGATCCCCTTCCGCGTGCGCGCCAGACGCCAGAGCGTCTTGCCGTCGGTCCGGCTCAAGGCGATCAGGAAGGAATCGCCTTTGCTGTCGCCGTCGAGGATGACTTTGTCCTTGTATAGAACCGGCTCGTTGCTGAACCCCCATTCACCGGCATGCGTCCCCGGCCGGACCAGCCAGAGCGGCCGGCCGTCGGCCAGTGCATGGGCGGCCACGACGATCTCATCACCCACGCGGAAGGTGACGTAAACGCGCTCGCCGTCGGTCGCCGGCGTGCCCGAGGCATGGCTGTTCTCCTTGTGCAGCGCCGGCAGCGGTCCCTGCACGACGGTCTTCTGCCAGAGGATCTTGCCGTTCGTGCGGTCGAGGCACAGGAGCACGCGCTCCTGCGTGGCGGGCAGTGCGGTCACGGTGCACACGCGGTCGCCCCAGACGATCGCGGACGCATGTCCCTGGCCGGGCAGCGCGGTCTTCCACAGGGCGCCCGCGGGGTCCCAGTTGGTGGGAACGTTCT
>VGYL01000089.1 GCA_016872975.1 Planctomycetota bacterium | reverse complement strand
CATAGTGGCGAACTCTCTGGCCGGTGTACAGCAGCACTGTCTCGTACGTGCCGGCCGCTTTCGCCTTCTCATACGCCGCGACAATTCGCGGCTCGTCGAAACCCAGGCACTGATCGTGATAGGCATGCGCCAGCTCATGGAGCACGACCGCCGGGTGCTTGACCATCTGGTGCCGTGAGAGCAGACTCTCCGCCCGCGGGATATGTACCTTCTTCGCCAGGCGCGCATCGTGCCCGTGAGACTTGAGCCAACCTGCGCTCGGGTGGTACTGCATGGCGCCCAGCGTCGGGTGATGGTGCTCAATCCAGATTTCCAGCCTCTGCATCCGGGCCAGGTGCTCTTCCGGTACGAGGATGGTAATTCGCTGGAGATGGTTTGCGAGCATCTTCAGCGCCCGGGCGCCCACCTCACTGTGCTCGCCCTCCAGCAGGCCCGGATCCACGTATACGGTCCATCCCTCGATCTGTTGGACCACGGGATCGAATCGGACCTCGTCCGTTCTTCCGGAGGTCTCCGCCGGTTCGCCGTCCAGACCCGCCTGAACCGTCGGAAACGTAGCAGGCATGAGCAAAGTCATTACGACCATCGTCGTCACAAACATCCTACCCGGTCGACCGTCGCACATGTCGTATCTCCTCATTGATCTCAGTCCTGCATGCAAGTAGTACACGTCTCTCCCCCCGTCTTACCAGGAGCACTTCAGATTATTGCCAACCTCTTCTTCTTGTCGCCATTTGCGGACGTTTTCCCTATGGCGAGCCTTGATGCGACCGATACATGCGATCACCCCGTTCGCCTGTGCCTTCCCGATCTTGAGTCGGGTACGCCGACATGACATACGCGAACGCACAGAACGACATACGCACGCGCTCGTTATTCGATAGCACCAGCGCGAGCACATTGATACCATGTTCATGGTACACATTCATCAGCCTTCTCTTGTCGCCATATTGGGCAAATGATATTTCTCTTTGGGCAGAGGCTCCGATCCTGGTCGGCGCTTGAATCACCGCGTGCATGAGTGAGCGTTTGCGTGTCTATCTGTTGCGATACATACAACCATAGCTCACTGCCCGATTCCATGTAGAACACCGTTGCCGGCCGCCGCGTGTTGCAGCATAATGTCGTTTTTGACTAATCGCAAGTGCATTGGGGAAGACCGCTTGAATCGCCGTCTTTGGAGCCACGACTCGTATGAGCACGCAGAGGATACCGCGCATCCTGATCCTGGTGGACACTTCGCGCGAATTCGCCCGTGGACTTCTCTCCGGATTCGCCCACTATTCTCAGATCCACCGTCCTTTGATGTTCGTGACGCCACCGCCGTTCTACCTGCGTGGGTCCATCGAACGACGGCAGTTTTTCTCCTGGATCGACCGGTTGACCATTGACGGCGTGGTCCTGCAGGGACGTTTTCTCTCTCAGCGTATACGCGATCTTGGCGTGCCCATCATCGCACTCGATATCGAGAGCCAACCGGAAGGTATCCCGTGCATTCTCAGCGATAATGGGGAAATCGGGCGCCTGGGAGCCGAACACCTTCTGGACTGTGCGATGTCGCACTACGCCTTTTGTGGTTACAATCAACTGTTCTGGTCCGAGGCTCGCTGCGAGAGCTTCTGCAAGACCATGGAGCAAAGAGGGCACAGGGTCCATCTCTACCGCCCGGCCGAAAGCAAGGCTCCGCAATCCTGGACCAGAGAATACTCACTGATCATCGAATGGCTCGACAGCCTGCCCAGACCCCTGGGCCTGATGGCCTGCAACGACGACCGTGGCCAGCATATTCTGGAGGCCTGCAAGCTGGCCGGTTACGCCATTCCGGAGGAGATCGCCGTACTCGGGGCCGATAACGATCAGCTCCGGTGCATGATGACGACACCTCCGCTCTCCAGTATATCGATGAATCTGGAGAAGGCGGGGTATCAAGCCGCCGCACTGATGACCCGGTTGATCGAGGGAAAGAAGCCGCGCGACATCATTGTTGAGCCCACGCTTGTGGTACGGAGGGAATCCACGGACATCATAGCCGTGGATGACCCAGAGGTGTCCTCCGCGCTTCGCTTCATACGAGACCACGCCGGCGAGATGATCCAGGTCAACGACGTGGTCGGTGCGCTCCGCGTGTCCCGTCGCAGTCTCTACGCCAAGTTCAAGGCACGGCTGGGACGCAGCGTGCACGACGAGATCGTACGTGTGCGTCTCGGGCGGCTGCTCACACTCCTTTCCGACACCAACCTGCAGATCTCCCAGATCGCCAAGATCATGGGCTTCCCTGGTCCGGACAAGCTCTACTGCTTCTTTCGTCGCGAAACCGGCAAGACCCCCTCGCAGTATCGCAAGGAGATGCTACCTTACGCCCAGTGAGGTCGCTTCCCGCCGGATGACAAGGGGCGCGGGAACGGCGGTCGACCATCGGCCACCCTTGTATCGCGACGCTGCGGCAGACCTTCAGCGACACCCTGGTCTGGGTCATCGCACGGATCGACACAGACCGCTCGGATTCCCAGAGACTCAGGACACACGCGGCTCCAGACGCGCGGCATGCGTTTCCTGGCCCTTATCTCGGGGGCCCAAGCGTCACCGGGCCGAGCAAGCCCGCTGGCACCAGGGGGGTATTCTTATTGTGTACATGCTGCATGTTGGTGCGAGTGATTCGCTCAGATGCATCGAGGAACTTGTCGCCCACAAGGCGGTTGTTCCAGACGTTGGTCACTTTGACTTCGAGATCGTGCATGCCCCGTCGCAACAGTCCTGCAGGGACCTTCACGCGGAATGGATATGTCCACGCAGTGCCGAGTGGCTTACCGTCCAGGTTCACTTCGGCAACCTCACGCACTTCGCCAAGGTCCAGCCAATGATCCGTTTGTGCATGCACGGGCATTTCGCACTGCATGGAATACGTCGCCGTGCCCGAGAAGTATCTGATTCCGTCAACCTCCGACGTTGTCCAGTCGATGAGCCTGTCCCACCGAACAGACTCAGGAGCGCGTCTGCCGGGCTGAAATTTGACAGTCCACGTTCCCTCGACAAAGGTCCGTTCGGCCGCTTCGGTCGCATGGGGTTCGGCAGTCCTTTCAGGAGCCACGCCGTCACGTCGGAACACCACAATCGCCGATCCAAAAGCCGGAAGATCAAGCGCGATGTCGCAGGACCCATCGTCATGGCGTTGGACGACGTTCGCCAGACATATCATCCCCGTCACCGGATACCATACCTCGGGCCTGCCGTCGGCGTCCCGAAACCTGCAGAGAAGAGACTACGTTTCTTTGGCGCTGTTGCAGACAAAACAGACGTCGGCATTTTCGCAGCGACGGTGTATAGTCGATCCGCAGCGGGCCTTCCTGTGGACCGCCTTCCAAGACAGTGAAGTCCTGTTTGACACCCATATGGGCAAGGATCTCGCGAGACGTCACGTTCGTATAGACCCTGCCCATGCCGAATGTCCGGCCCGTTGCGTCTCTTTCAGAATCCGACCTCGGCCAGAATTGTCCCGTGATCGCCTCGACCTGTCGGTCCGCCTGCGGATAATTCGTCAGAGTATTCGTGCGTATGGGCCGAACTGAACCGAGCAGGGTCGCGCCTTGCTGTATAAGCTGATGTATCTTCTGCAGTACCTCCAAAGAGATCTGGCCGTAATCCGGCAAAACCATGAGTCTGTATCGCATATTCCCGACGGTCAACTGGCCTGTGTGCGCATCGAATTGCATTCGCTCGAGTATTGAACGTGCGTCGATGTAGTCGTAGCCATATCCGCTGCCCAGAGGCTGGAAATCCACGGGAAGGTCCCTGCCGCAATGGAGACATTTGTCGAGGGGATAGATGGGCTTGAAGCCCGGATCGATCCGCCTGGGCGGTACAAGATTGGGAGCGTGATCACCATAGTAAAAACAGACATCGGCCACGAAATCGCCCTGCTGCATCATATACGAGCAACGTGCCATGTATTCCAGCATAGGACCGGACTGTTTCCACCAGGTGTTATTCGCGTTGAAATGTTCACCCGCATGGTACGCGTAGCCCGGCACACCTGCCTCGGGGGGATTGTGGGCGAAGGTATGAAACGTCACACGATTGAGCCCGTCACAAATAACCACATCAAAAAGCTGTTTGAAGTGAGCCGGCCCATCCTGCCAATGCCGCCAGCCGGTAAACGACTCGGAATCGACGTAGCGCCGACCGTAGAGATTGGCCGCACTGGCCGCCTCCTTGGTCACCCAGTGCCGCTGTCCGTTCCAGAACTCGCCACGCGGGATATCCACTTCACCCATGGCCCAGATCGGATCGACGCGCGGAGAGCCGCCGTGGCCGGCTTCGGCGCACAGCCTCATCCCATGACGGTTCAGAATCTGGCGGCTCACACGGAAGTGTCGCTCGATGATTAGCTCGCCCACCGTCTTGCGATAGTCGGCCAGGAAACGGGTTTGGATGTCCTTGTCCGACAGCCCCCAGCCCTCCAGGAGCGGCAGATACTTGCCGGGATCGTAACGCCGACGTTTCTTGAACTCATCGACGAAATCCTCCGTCCAGTTATTAGCCGGATGAACCTCATAACTGTCATGCGACAGGATTTTCAGAATCTTATGTCCGGGGTCGATTTCGGCGAGCTTGTTGATCATGTGCAGCATGTGCCTTTCCGTCGCGCCTGCACTGAGATGATCAATAATCAGGCCTTTCGACTTCGGACTCGGAACGACCAGCCCCTGGTTCGTACCGCGGCAAACAAAACGCCTGATCGTCCAGTCTCCCTCCGGGACATTCCACCTCAGCCGTCCCTTGCCGTCCATCCGATCCGTCAACTCAATCACGCCATCGAGTGAGACGACCTCTTTGCCGGCGGACTGAGGAACCGCCAGAACGGAGATGTCATAGAAGTATGTGTCCGTCTCGCAAGGCAACGGCAGAATGCGATCCAACTCCGTCGGTCCGTTAACGTCAACCACGCTGCTTGCGATACGTTTGCTTCCATCCGATTTCTTCACCCATGATCCGCCTGCATTCCAACTGCTGGCAGCGATCATATTCAGTTCCAGGCCCAGTCTCTTCGCTTCGATCATGGCATGCTGGATTGACTTCAGAGATTCATCGCCAAGAAGAGCAGGGCCGACAGGAACGATCCCTACGGGTCTGATGACTCCGACATCCCATATCTCAAAGCCGCGCATGCCCAGTGCCTTGGCCTCCTCCATTTCGCGTGTGATCTGGTTGTGGTCGACATGACCGTTAAGCCAGCACCAGTACGCTCCGGGCCGAGCCTCCAGAGGCGGAGCGGCAAACGCCTCGGGCGACACCGAGTATGGGGAGGTCGCGTAACCGCCAAAGGCGGGGCCACTGAGAAGCATGGTAATCAGTAAGAAGCACGCAGGCGAGCTAATCCTGCTTACCACCCGCCTTGCTACCAATCCCGCAGCGGGCGTCGTGGTAATGTGGGCGAGCATGTATGTAAGCCCTTTCAGAAAGAGCTGGACACGAATCGCAGACCACTGGAAACTGCACAATGACAACCGCTTATTGTTCTTCCCGGCATCAGATTACTTTGCATTTTCACCGGTCGGCGCCGGCCTTGTCGGAGATCGGTCTCAGTTGGGCAAGAGTCCTTTCGGCCTCCCGGATGCGCCGCTCGATGTCCCCCTGTCTCAGTATCTTGCGAATCTGGTTGTCGATATACCTGCGCGGCGCGTTCTCTGGCGCGGTGATCTTCTCGGGAGTCTCTTCAAGAATCCAATCGTCGCTTCGCTGCGTGGCCAGCGGCACTCCGCGGTTGTTGACAATATTCGCCATTGGATTCCGCGCCCAGGCATAGCGGTAATGGACCGGCTCGGGGACGAAGGGGCTGCTCAACACAAGGCAGTCACGCTGGTACGCGGGCCGATTGCGGTTGTCAGGCTTGCCGTCCGTATACCACTGGACGTCTGCAGGATAGAAATGGCGGTCCTGCCCGGCGATGGCGAATCCCACCATGCGGCCGTCGCTATCGTCTTTCGTCTGGACCGAGGTGCTCATCATCAGCCGGATCCTGCCGTCGCCTACCCTGACATCCTCGATCGACGGGGGAAGCCAGTACTCATCAGCGTCGCGACTGTCCCAAAGGCGGTACTGAGAAGCCAGGGCCCATTTCGCGGCGCGCTCCCCTGCGGGAACCTTGATCTGAGGGTGATACCAGCTCTTGCGCAGGTCGAATGAGCTGACGAAGCCAATTCCCCTGTCTCCGGCATCGTAGAAGTCGCGAAACGTCTTATACTGCGCCTCCCTTATGAAAGCACCAGCATCGTACATCGGTTCGAGATAGTACTCCAGGGTTTGCGGTTCCCCGGCGGTGCACAAAGATATGATGCAGAACGGCATCTGTGGATCGTGGAACGCCGCGCGCCAGGCGGTGATCATTTTACCAAAGATCTGGTAGTACATCCGCGCCCCGGCAGAGCCGTCAAAACAGTTGTTAAAGCCCTGGTGAAAGACAGTTCCTTTGACGGAGAGTCCCTCCAGAGGCCGAATCACACTTGCGTAACAATAGCCGGGCCGATTCTTGTCGGCAACCGGGCCTGGCCTCAGATCACTCGGGGGCTCGCTGCTTGCCGGCAGAGGATTGCCTTGCTCTGCCAATGCCTTCTTCCTCCGTTCGTAACCGGCGATTCGTTCCCGCAGGTCGACCTGGGCGTCATAAGTGGCGATCTTCTCCCGCCACTCCTGGAGTTTCTCCCTGGTTTCGCGGCCCTCGATCTCATGCAATACGGCTTCCGGCGTCCACGCCTCTACCGTGGTTCCCCCGATCGAGGCATCGATGAGGCCGATTGGGACTTGGGTGGCCATGTGAACGCGTCGGCCGAAGACGTATCCGATCGCCGAGAATTCCTTGACGGTATCAGGCGAACACACTTCCCAGTCGCCTTTGCGAAAATGCCGACTGAACCACGAACTCCACTCATGGAGCCGTTCGAAGCTCTTGACCGAATTGAACCCTTTGCCCTGCGGCATGGTGAGCAGGCGGATCTGTGGGAAGTTCGCCGAAACCACTTCCAGTGCTCCGTCGTCCACCTTACTGATCTCGAACTCCATGTTACTTTGGCCGCCCAGTACCCAGACGTCGCCGACGAGGATATTCTCCAGTTTCAGCGTCTGATCGTTCCCGCGAATCGTGATCGTCCGTGGGGTATGGTTAGCCGGCATGGCCTCCAGAGTCACGTTCCACGATCGATCCGCCTTCGCGGTGGTCTCAACGGTCTGGTCGGCAAATGAAACCGCAACTGTTTCACCCGGACCCGCCCAGCCCCAGATCGCAACGGGCTTGTTCCGCTGCAGAACCATGTTCGTCTGAAAGACGTTGCTTACACACAGACCTGTTCCAACGGCCGGAACGTGGACAACATCCTCCTGAGGCATTCTCCCCCGGCTGTTCTGAGATACAACACCATCACCGCACAACAGAACCAATAACAGACACGACACCATTCCGGTTTGGCGCATTTCAGACTCCCGTTGCAGAACAATACCCTCTGATGCGAACAATGCCGTTCGGCCGTGCAAGCCTGCCTGCAGGCCTCTCTGAACACCGGCATAAGACCCTGGAAGCAGACTCGGAGTTCCGGCAGGCTCAGTTCCCCGATGGACGACACCGCCTCCGTTCTGGCCTGGCGAAAGACGTCTGTCAGAATCCGACGGTCCATTGCACAATCGCACTCTCTGCCTTGGTGAGTGTCAGTTTCACAAGTCCATGGCCGACCGTGGTGAGTTCAGTCAGTGTATCCGGGTCGTTCACGGTCACACCTCGGACGTTGTGGCCATTTGTTGCTATCGTGACTGCGTAACTGTCGCCGCCGGTTATTCTGCTGATTCCCCGTAGAAGATTCCGTCCCGCCAGCCATTCGGTTCGGACCAGATCGAGGTAGCCCTGCATGACATGCCGGTTCGTGGAGATACACTGCGGATGATCCACGGCTTCATGAACGGACATCATGCGAGCCTCACCCGGACGGAGACGCTGGGTCAGACTCCCGGCCCCTGAGAGTTCACCTACGAAAGCATCATTCCAGAAATCGTACACGTAGTACCGCTTCCCCGGATCCAGTCCCAGCGCTCCCTCCGCCGTATCGCCAGCCAGCGAGACCGCAATGTCCCTTGCATCCGCGGCGTTCGGATTGTAGAAGGTCAACTGGTGCCAATCTGGAGATACCTCGAAATCGTAGACTCTTGGGTACCTCTCGGTCAGAGCATCGACCGGTCTGGCGCTCTTCGGGGTCGTATGGAACGGGTAGATCCGTGTCAGATCGTGTATGATCTCCGGCGACAACTGGGCGAAACTGTTCGCCAGCAGCAGCCGCCCCGTCGTCACGTAGGACATGGTGAGCAGGCTGCGCACGGCGTCCCGATTCTCGCGCAGCCGCCAGACGTTCTTCGAATCGGCGTCATAATTCACGACCACGCGATTCTTGTACCAACGAAGGCCGCAACGGGTGACCACGTCGGGCGAGATGCGGGCGGTGTCGTTCTCGGTCCGTTGCGAGGCGACGAGCCCCAGGGTGATGTCTGAGCCGCGCTCCATGTTGCGTTCGTGAATGTAGCATTCGGGGCCCAAGCCTTCCTTCGCCAGCCGGAAGATGTTCCGATACGCGCTGGCTGTGGTGGCATAGGCATCTTCCAGGCCGCCGGCGGCAGCCCATCCGGTGACCGGATAATCGAACATCAGTCCTTTGATGCCGCCCGCCCGATACGCGGCGTACACCTTCCGCATGTGTTCGATGAAACCGGGGTCCGTGTAATCGTACCCCCAGAGACGGAAGTTCTTCAGCCAGGCATTGCCCCAGAATTCATTGTCATCCGCGGGACGCCTGTACGACTCGTGCCTCCATGCCGTGGCGTTGTTGAAGAGCATGTGCTCGGGAAATGCGAACGCATAGTCCTCCGAGCGGAAGCTGGTCTGGCAGTAGGTGAGGGGGATGCCGCCTCGTTCGATGACCGCCTTGCCCCACTTCTCGGACGTTTCGTACGGTGGTTTGTAGGTGCCCCCCGTGAAATCTCCCAGGTTGGTGCTACCATGTTTCTGGAAATGCTCGTCGTCCCACCAGCCCTGCTGATTGTCCTTGGTGTAACAATCGGGGACCAGTCGTACAGCCGCCCGCGAGAACTCGAGAAAGCCCGACCGACGAATGTTCTCCATCTCCGCCACCGCACCAACTGTATCGTTCTTGGCTTGGCCGCCGCCATAGCCCCCGTGGTGGGCGTACCACAGGCAGACCGTCGGGAAATCGTACATGTTCAACTCGATCTGCTGTGCGGCCCGAATGGCCCGCCCGTATTGCTCCAGGTTCTCGAACGGGTTACTGGTGATGAAGTCCACGTAGAACCGGTCGTCGGGCAGGTAGCGAACGCCGGGATCGACCCGTTTTCCCACAGGGTCCTCCGCATACAGACTGCCCGTCATTGCGCGTCGGGGTCGCGGGCCAGCGTTGACCGACGTCAGGTTTTTGTCCAGCAGAGGCACAGGTCCTTCACGCAGCCAAACCTCATTCACGATGGCCCGTGGATTATCCGTCCTGCTTCTGAACTGAATGCGTATACTGCCGGAGTTGTACACCTCCCGGGGCAGAACCCGTTCAACGTGCTGAGGGTCATCCTTCCTCTGCTTGCTCCACATCGGCAACCTTTGCCCGTCCAGGAGAACGTGCCGGATCTCGCCGTTTCCACTCTCCACAGCCACGGACTGGATGCGGTCCTCGCTGTCCGTATGCCACCAGGAGAAACCGAGGTGGTATGTACAATCCGCGTTGAGATTGGCAGCTTCCACGTCTACGCCTTCTTCTCCGGCGGCTGCCGTGGCGAGTTCATCTCCCCACAGCGCCCGGTAGCTGAACTGGCGTCTTCCCGGGCCTTGCCGCAAACGCAACGATTCACCGGCTGGACCGGTGTCTGCCGTGTCGTCGGGCAGGTTGAGGTAGCAGACCAGCGATGAGTTGCCGTCTCGGTCAGCCGCCAATTCCACACGCCGAGGCTGGCCGATCGTGGCGAATTTCTCGAAGTCGTGATAGGTCAGTCCGCCCATTACCAGGGAACGCCGTGTCTGCTGCTCACCGAAGGTCATCAGCACATTGTTGCGGCTAGGAATGTAGTTGCCTTTGTGAACGGGCGAGTACGCCCGCACTCCCCACTCCAGAGGCTCGCCGCCACTATACCCATCGACCAGCCGGAAGTTGTCGGCCATGCTGAATCCGTTGAATAGAATCGCTTCTGAGACCGGCTTGATTACCTTCAGTTGAACGGGATGGTCGGTCCGGTTCTCGATGCCGCCCGCGAGGACGATGCATCCCCTGTCTTCATAAACAGTCACCTGGAACAGCAGCGTCACCTGCCCGGGCCGGCCGCTTTCGATGAGGATTGTCTTGCCGTCGCCCAATTCATCCGATAGGGCCTTGCTCTGCCAGCGATGCTCAAGCCCCGGTGCGGCCGTTGTGAGGTCATTCGCCTGAAAGACGCCTTCCTTGATACATATGGAGCGATCCCGCCTGTCGATCGCCACATAGCGACCCGTGGAAAGGTCGTACTCGAATCGGACCACGTCATTCTCCATCGCCAGTATCCGGCCTGACTGAACGACCACGACCTCCGCGTGAACGACCCCGCACATGGCAATGAAGGCAACGAGGAACCCCAGACCATTGCACGCCGCTAATGGCAAGCGTCTCTCTCGTATCATTCCGCTTCTCCTGTATGCACGAGTTCTGTGTTCATTTCGTCGATGGACTGGTGATAGCATCAACCATCGCTTCGAAGTTCTCCATCGGCGTGTCCAGTTGCACGTGATGGGTCGGCCCTAAGATGAGGCCTCCCCGCCTGCCCAGGACCCTGATTCGGTCATGCACTTCCCGCCGGACCTCCTCCGGCGACCCAAACGGCAGAGTGTGCTGCTCATCGATCGAGCCCCAGAAGCACAGCACGTCGCCATAAGCCTCTTTCAGATGCTCCGTATTGAGACAGGCGGGCTGTATCGGGTTGAGTACGTCGACACCGATCTCCACGAGGTCGGCTATTACCTTGCTGATGTTGCCGCAACTGTGGTAGGCCACCTTGACATCGGGGTTCATCTCCTTGAGCGTCTGAATGAAAGCCGCCAGCCTGGGTTTGAGGGTCTGCCGCCACATGTCGGGCGACATGATCATGCCCTGCTGGCACCCTATGTCGTCGCCCAACCAGATCATGTCCACCCCCAACTCCACGAGCTTCGTGGCCGCCGTGAGATGGTACTTGTATGGGATGTCGAGAATGCGCGCCGCAAGCTCGGGATTCTCGATGAGATCCATCATCATCTGTTCCAGGCCGCGCAGGGCCCAGGCCGTCTCCCAGATCGTCGTGACCGTTACGCCCACAATCCAGTACTCCTGGCCGTGTTCTTCGATCAACCTGCGTGCATCGTGATAGAGCCAGGGATCGTTGGGATTCGGCGGTGCGTAGGTATCCAGGCGTTTCTCCTCGGCCAGCGGGTGGCCGACCAGTTCGGTATAGATGCCTGGGCCGAATCGGGTTTCATAAGGGACAGCCCGCCAACCGATGCCCCACTCATCGACGTACTCCTCGCCCGGTTCACACGTCTGATAGTAGTTGTTGGCCCATCCCATTGAGGTCAAGAGCAGATCCTCCCCCAGAAATCGCTCCAGCTCATAGGTGTTCCCTCCTCCATGCGGGTTGTGCACCTTCCCGGTCGCGCCCTGAATCTCCTGCTCAAGCCGTCTGGCGAACTCGGGCGTGAAGCTGATCTGCATGGGACACCGGTCCGCCTCCTCATGAGCCAGCGCCAGGGCCACACGAACACGGTGTTTCATGCAATCGGTCCTCGCTGCGAAGGGTCTCGGCGTCGAAGATGCCAATACCTGTCCCACACTGAGTGCCGCAGTTGGGAAACGCTCCCTAAGGAGTCAGCACATGCGGGAAAGTCCGCCCCCAATTGTCATCTACATACATCCAGGTCCAATAGTAGGCCCCGCCCACTCTCGCATGGGGCTGCGGACTGGCCCAAGCCAGCGAGAAATGCGATGCGCGGTCGGCAGCCTGGCAGTAGCGGCCATCCGACGGAATCAAGGCGACGGGCCCGTGGTTCCACCACGGGAAATGGGAAGCCTCCTTGCGGTGCTCATGGGCGAAAACGCTGAAATTGCAGTCGAGCTCAACTATCTGGAAAGGCTTGTGCTCCGACTTCAGGTTGACCATCATGATGTTGGGACTCTCCCCCGGGCCATCGCCGAAGTGGATGGATCCGCCGCGTTCCCGCCGCCCCTTCTCGCGAATGACAGGGGAGCGCTCCGCCCAGCTATACGTGTGTTTCGCTCCCTTGAGATTCACCAGGGTCAGCGCCGCCAGGTCGACAACATCCTCCGGCTTCTGACCCGGCTGGCAGAGCCCGATGACCTCCTCGGGCCACAAGGCCGTCCCATCCGTATGCGGCACGACCTTACGAATACCCCCTTGGTCAGGATAGAACGTGTAATACTCATCTACCCAGTCTTCCCACCCTGAGACGGGGTTGACCTGGGAGTGATTGCCGTTGGCCGCGGTGGGACAGTAGCGCCAGTGCACCACCACGCGGGCAGGCGTATTCTCAATGATCCGCACGTGGGAGAATCGGCAACGAGGGTCCAGCATAGGTTCGATGCAGCCGTCCCGCCCATTGAAGTTCTCGATGCTCTGGTCCGCCATCCACAGGTCGTTTTCCATAACCCAGGCCGGGCCGTACCGCGTCCCGCGCCAGAAGACGACCCGGATCGGCGAATCGTCGAACTGGACCACGATGTCCGGATCGGAAGAAACACGCCAGAGGGCATCCCATTCGGGATGGTAGGAGAGGTTCACGTAGGAAGCGCCGAACTTGCCGGGACCGGGAGGCCCCGAAGGCATCACTCTCCTGGGCAGATCCGGAGCCAAGACCGGCTGCACCGCCTTGGAGCTCTCGGCAATTGCCATTTCGGCGAGACACACATCATAGACCTTCAGTTCGTCAAGCACCCCATCCAGTGCGTACCAGCAGGGCAGTGTCGCGAACGCTCGGACCGGGTGCGACGGCTCGATCTGCTGGTGAGCCATCCCCATCCGGAGGTCTTCTGCAGTGGCCCCGGAGAAGCCGCCTTCAAAGTCCATGCGCGCGGCCTGCTCGCCATGGATGGGAAGAACGATCCCCCGTTTCGGCGCCTACGACGCGGCGACATGGGTCCAGGTTCGAAGCGGTATGCTCCGCTCGGTCTGGCACACGCGCCAGCCGTCGGCGCCGAGGTGCAGCCCCAGATGACCCTGTGGGCCGACCCCGAAAAAGAAACCCTCCCTGAGCGAGTCGGCGGCAATATCATCCGGCCAGCTCAATTTGTCCCGGCTGCTGTTCAGGCTGACGGTGTTCTCCTGCGCGGCAATCGGCGCCCAATTCCATGGATAGGCACCCAAGGCGATCCAGGCTTCGACGGTAAAACCCCGCTCGAGATTCGGGACCCGTTGGGCCGTACGACGGATGCAGGTGGTGTGGCCGTCCATGACGATCGCCTTGCCTCTCACGCCATCAATCAGTCGGAACTTGCCTGTGAGTGCATCTACCCTTTGATTGCATACCGGAACCAAACGAATCGCGCGAAGGTGCGGTTTTTCATGGAGAAAGGCCACGAAAGCGCGTTCGAACAAGTGAATCGTAGATGTCACCGGAAGTGAAGTCCAGCAACGCTC
>VGYL01000088.1 GCA_016872975.1 Planctomycetota bacterium | reverse complement strand
GGCCTGTGCCGGGCCCGACCGAGAACAGACAGCCAGAGGCTGTGTTCTTTGAGGGAGCAGGGTCGGAGGATGGTCGGCAGGAGCAGGGGGAGTCGGCCCAGGAATAGGGTCAAAGGGTCAAGCGCAATGGGAATTCATGGTGTCGCGGACGGGGTATTCGTACTGGTTGAACTCTACCGCTCTACGCCTGCTTCTCGGACGTGGCCTCCTAAGGCTTTACCGATAAGGCATTTGCGCACGGTAGTTCCTCGTTCTTGTCCGATTCGGCAGGAGCGCGCAACAAGCGCGCCACAGAATGGCCCTTGCGTGACGCCTCGGAAGCCGCCCGGGCACGGTCCACCACGTCCTTTCGGATCGCCGGGTAGAAGCGTTCGGTGGTATCAATCCCGGCATGTCCGGCCAGTTCCTTGACCTCGTGGAGACTGAGTCCCTGGACGACCCAGTTGCTCAGACATGTGCGTCGCAGATCATGGAACGTGCCGGACTCGATACCGGCCCGCACCCGGATCTTGTTGACGTGGTGGCAGAACTTCGAGAGCGGCGATCGCCCTCTTTCCACCGTCCACTGACCGTTTCGCCGCAGTTCCTGGATAAGCTCATATCGACCCGTCGGAACGAAGACGTACGGGTTTCCTTCTGGCTGAGCCATCTGATGTTCCACCAGGAGCTTCACCAGGTCGGCCGTCAACGGGAGTATCCGATGGTCATTGTCCTTGATGTGCCACTCCCAGGTATCGGCGCCGTTCTTCTTTGAGGAGACCTCGACGGTCATATTCGCAAAGTCGATGTCCCGCCATGTGGTGTTCATCAATTCACCACGGCGCATGCCGGTGGCCAGGCACATGCGAATGAGAAGCTCCCATTGGACGGGACGGCCTCTCTCCTCGTACTGCCGGGCGGCTTTGCATAGGTCGTCACATTCCTGGTCTGTGAACACAAGGACCTTTCGCTTGCCCACTTTGGGGGGCTTGAGTTTGCGAGGCGGGTGCCGATCGAGTTGGCCACGGCCTTCTGCCAGTTGGAATACCCTCTTGAGGTGCTTGATCTTCTTGGTGGCAGTCCCGGCCGAGAGCTTGCGGTCCAAGCAGTACTGGATGAACCGCTCGCCGTGCTCGTATCGAACCTCCTGCACGTCGATATCGCCCACGCACGCGATGAAGTCATTCATTGACTGATTGATATTCGTCGATCAGTCCGAGGTCTATAACGGCCGCCGCGATGGGGTCCTAGGAAGGTTTCTGACAAGCATTTCTCCCGGCCAGTGTTAGCTCTGCTCTTCCAGAAAACAAAAAACGATTTGTGCTTGACATGTTCGGAAACAACGCTATACTGAGCCTTGTATAGGACTGATACAGTCCTATAAGGGCAGCTCTCGAGCATGGAGTCACGGACGAGGGCGGCACCTGTTTGATCGGCTGTGTGTACAGCGCGCGACGAGAAGATGAGGTCTTTATGGTCAGATGCCCGGGACAAGACCAGCGATTTTGGAAGCCGAAAGACATATTCGAGGTAGCGTGCCCGGAATGTGGGCGGGCGGTGGAATTCTTCCGGGATGAGCCTATCCTGAAGTGTCGCGGCTGCGAGCGGACGATCGTGAATTCCCGGCTGGATATGGGTTGCGCCGAATGGTGCCAGCATGCCGAGCAATGCCTGGGCGCCGACACCATGCGAAACATCAAGACCGTTCGAGATAAGCTGGTGGCACGGATGAAAGGGATCTTCGGATCGGATGAGAAACGTATCGATCATGCGCTGCGCGTGTTGGATTACGCCGAACAGATCGGGGCGGCGGAGGGCGGCGATCCGCTGGTGATTAGGGCCGCCGCCATTTTGCATGACATCGGGATTCCGGAGGCCCAACGCCGGTATGGTTCCGCGGCCGGCAAGTACCAGGAGATCGAAGGACCGCCCATCGCCGAGCCGATCCTGAAGGACAACAACGTGGACCCGGTCCGGATCCAGCATATCTGTGCCATCATCGCGAACCATCACAGCGCCCGGGATATCGATACACGGGAATTTCGGGTCCTGTGGGATGCCGATTGGCTGGTGAACCTGCAGGAGGAGTTCGCCGGGGTCAGTGAACAGCACCGCAAGGCGATGATCGAGAAGGCGTTTCGAACCGGCAAAGGCCGGCAACTGGCCCTGGAACTGTTTGCGTTGAACGAACCCGGGGCCACGGGGGAGCAGTCATGAAGCGCCCCAGAGTCATCGCGGAAGTCGTCGAGCCGGGCCAGTGCCGCTACTTTCGCAAAGGTCAGCGTTTCCCGTTGGGGGGATTCACCCCGGCCGGTCTGTGCGCCAGTGCGTACGCCGTGCTCGCGCGGGACGCCCAGACGATGCGCTACGGTGGGACGTTGCCTTGGGCCACGCAGGGGAGAGTCCTGACGCGCTGTCCTGATCCACAGGGCGCGCTGTGGCAACTGCAGGTCGAGGGCGAGGCCCCGGACGCCGAACGGATCGAGGCTCTGGCGACCTCGAAAAGGGGCCATTGGGATGGCTATCAGTTCCACCCTTGCCGGGGATTTCAAGGAGCCTGCCCTTTTTCGCTGGTGAAGGATCCGTCCCTGGTCTGTCGAATGGATCTGGCCGTTCGAGCCTCTGCGTGGTGGTAACATTGCCACCAGCATAACGGCAAGACCTTGCCGCACCACTTGCGTCTGCGCGTGGCGTTGGCCGCCTGTCCCAACGCCTGCACAATGCCCCAAATTCGCGACATCGGGATCATCGCCACCCGGACGCCGCAGGCCGTCCGGCCGGAATGCGACGGGTGCGGCGGCTGCACGCAGGCGTGTCGCGAGGGGGCGATCGCCATGCAGGCGGGACGGGCCGAGTTGCACACGGACCGATGCGTGGGCTGCGGCCAGTGTCTCGGCCACTGCCCGAGCCGGGCGCTGGAATCCGGCCCGGTGAAACTGCGAATCCTTGTCGGCGGCCGGATGGGAAGGCACCCCCGATGGGCCCGGGATCTGTGCGAGGCGGACCTCGCGTCCGTGGCCGATATGGTCAAGAGCATCCTGGATCGCCTGACGCGGGAGGCGCCGCCCGCCGGGCGCATAACGGGTACGGTGGAACGACTATGGACAACTACATGAATCCCTGTATCAAAGAGCCGATCCGACAGTTCCCACCAGTGGGGGACATCCTTCAGCCGGGACCATTCCCGATCTTCTGAAGTGGGCCGTGAAGTTCTGAGGCATGCAGGTGACGTGAATGACGGATGAAGGAACAAATCGGGAACCGACGATCAGGACCGAATTGCAGGTCAATGGCCGGAAGGTCGACCTGAACGACTTTGTGCAGCGTTTTCTCGGACAAGCGGTGATCGGGATGGTCCAATCCCTGCGCGGCGTTGAGGAGGTGCAGACGATCCGCCTGGAGATCTCGAGGTCGTCGCCATAGTATGATCAAAGCTCCCACCGTACTGATGATCGGCGGAGGCCGCCGCGGCATCGGCAAGACGGCTCTCACCTGTGCTCTGCTCGGCCGATTCGCCGTGCAGCATGAGATCACGGCGGTGAAGGTCACGGCGATCGACCAGGTCAACCGGACCCATCACCCCGGACCGGCGGAGACGCCCGCCGGAGCGCCGGGAGATGCGTGCCCAACTCCCTACCGTATCACCGAAGAAATCGACTGCGGTGGCGACAAAGACACGGCGCGAATGCTGGCCTGCGGGGCCGCGCGGGCCTTGTGGCTGCAAGTCCCGGAGGCTCATCTGCAGGAAGGGATCGCCGCCTTGCTCGAACGGCTCGGGCCCCAAACCATCTCGGTCTAGGAATCGACCCGGGCGGCGCGGTTTGTCGAGCCCGGGGTCTTTCTCATGGTCGAAGCCCCGCCGGGCGGGCGGCGCAAGCCCTGGGCCGACGCGTTGGCACCGTATGCCGACAGGATCGTGTCATGCCGGGGGGCCGCGTGCGACATGGATTGGAAGGATGTGCAACTTCTCGGCGGGCGCTGGACCGTGCGGATGCCGGCGGCGGCGATCCTGCTGGCCGGCGGCGGCAGCACCCGCATGGGAACGGACAAGGCCCTGCTGCCCCTCGACGGCAAACCCATGCTGGGGCAGATCTATGAGCAGGTCCGACCCTGGTTCCGGCGGATCGTCGTCAGTTCCAACAACGCCGCAGCACATGGCGCTCTCGGAGCCCCCGTCCTTCCGGATGAGGTCCCGGACCAGGGGCCGTTGCGGGGGATTGTCTCGGCGCTGAAAGCCGTGCCGGAGGAGTTGTGCTTCGTGACAGCTTGTGATGTACCGGTCGTGGATATCGATCTGGTCCGGTCGCTGATCCGTCAGGCGGGCGACTACGACGGGGTGCCCATCGCACAAGATCGCGATGGGGGCCCCGATGCGGTGGTGCCGTACAGCGGGCGGCCGGAGCCGCTGCATGCGGTGTACCGCCGCCGTGTGCTGCCGGTCTTTGAGCAATGCCTGGCGTCGGGCCGGTACCGGATGACCGAGGCCTTGAACCGCTGCCGGGTCAAGTACGTGCCGGTCGCCCCGGACCGGATCCGGAACCTCAATACGATGGATGAGTACCGCCGATACCTCGGCCGGGCAGATGATGTTGACCCTCGATGAAGCGCCGGCGCTCGTGTGCAAAGCCGCCCGGCCTGCTGCATCCGGCCGACCGACCGCCGGCTCCATTCCGACACCTGCGGACTATTCTAACCGAGCGCATCCAGAGCGACGGGGACCTGAATCGGTTGAACTGCTCGCCGGAAGTGGATACAATAGTGAAAAGGTAGTATTTTTCCTGCACCCAACAAGTGGGAGGCGACGTGACGATGCCGCGACGAATGCAGGAGAACGATCTGAGGGCGCGAGCCTACTGGTTGGTACGCCTCCGCTGGCTGGCCGCCACGGCGGTGGTGTTGGGCACCTTCGTGTGCGCGCGGGTTCTGGGCCTGTCGGTGCGGGAAGAGGCGCTGTATGCCCTCGGCGGGCTGCTGTTCGCGTACAATGCGGCCGTCTTTGCCTTGCTGCATCGCTTGACGAACGCGGTATCCGAGCGGGCCCGGCAGGGGACGAAGGTCGTGATCGATCTGCAGATCTGTGCCGACCTGATGATCCTTACCGTCTTGCTCCATTTCTCGGGCGGGCCGGAGAACCCTCTCGTGCTGTTCTTCCTCTTTCACGTCATCATCGCGAGCATTCTCCTGTCGGTCTGGGAGAGCTTCCTGCAGGCCACCTGGGCCATCTTCCTGTTCGGCCTTCTCTTGGTGCTGGAAGCGACGGGACTGGCGCCGCATTCCTGCCTCCAGGGGTTGGTCCGCCATTGTCGCTACGAGGAGGGGGGCTATTTGGCGGCCCTGTTTGCCACGTTCACGGTGACCGTCTATGCGGTGGTATACCTGGCCCGGTATGTCGCCCTGCGCCTGCGGCAGGCCGAGGAGGCCCAGCGGCAAGCGAACCGGTTGTTGCGGGAGAAGGACCGGATCAAAGACGAGTACGTGGCCCATCTGACGCACGATATCAAAGGACATCTGGCCGCCATTCAGAGTTGCCTCGGGGTCGCGGCCACGGAGCCGCTGACCGGCGCGGCCGCCGAATTCGTCGCGCGCGCCTACCTGCGGACGAAGAAGCTGACGACCTTCGTGCGCATGCTGCTCCGGCTTACGAAGCTGAAACTCAACGGGAGCGTGGAGAAGGAGCCGTTCTGTGTCTACGAGGCGGTCCGCGAGGCCGTGGAGGCGGTCGGGCCCGGGGCGCGGGAGAAGTCCCTGCGACTCGAGTGTCGGGAGGCCGGCGCCACCGCGTCCGTCCTCGGAAATGCCCTGTCCTTCAAAGAAGCGGTCACGAATCTGCTGCTCAATGCCGTCAAGTACACACCCCAAGACGGTACGGTTTCCGTGCGGACCGAATCGGTGGATCGTTCGGTGGTCGTTGACGTCTGCGATACCGGGATTGGCGTGCCCGAGGAGGAACAGGTCCGGATCTTCGAGGAGTTCTACCGGGCCAGCAACGCGCGGCGCTGGGAGCCGGATGGCGACGGCCTGGGCCTGTCTCTGGTGAAGCGCGTGGTGGAAATGCATGGCGGCACCATCCGCTTCTGGAGCCGTCTCGGCTTTGGCACGACGTTCCGCATCGTCTTGCCGCTCGCGGGGCCCGTATTCATCGACAACAACGAGGTCGGCCTCCCGTGTCGCGCTCGGGCCCAGCGCCTCATGGCCGAGGGCTAGACCCTCGGCCGTGAAGCGGGATCTTCGTTCCAGACGGGCGCCGGTCTCGCGCCGTGCCAGAGGCGCCCGCTTGTCGTTCTGCAGATCGACGATATCGAATCCCAGAAGTTCATCATTCGCATACTCCCGTCACAAACGCGGAACAAGGTGGAGGAAGCCCAGGACGATGCCGATTACCCACAGTCCAGCGGTGAGACGTGTGGCGGTTCGCGGGATCAACGAGCCCCGCCCGGGCGCTGGGAAGGCCGCGCGGAGCCGCAGGCTTGCCGACACGAAGACGGCACAAGCGGCCGCCGCCAGACTGCCGGTAATCGCGATATGCTCGATGATCCTGCCGAACCCTCCCTGGACCCAGTGTTCATAGCGGGCGACATAGGTGATCAGCAGCGCGAAGGCGGCGTTGTTGGCGTAGGTCGTCAGGATCGCGGCCAGCCAAGCGGCTCTCATTCGCAAGATGTTGAAGAACCCATCGTAGCACATCCCCATCAGGAGGATGCCAAGGAGATGACAGGCGAAGAACGGGGCATTGAGGAACTTGTACAGCATATCCTCTCATCCCTTCGGTCCTTCGTCCTGTCGGATTGTCCATACGGGTGCACCCCTGCATTTCCAGGACTCTGATCTGCATTTCTCGAAACTACGGATGTGACTATTCTGTGCTCCTTGCCGGTTCAGGTCAAGCGGCAGATTCCCTCAGGATTTTGATGATACCGGTGCGGGGGCGGGCCGGCGGGGTTTCTGGGTCTGAGCACAGAATTTGGCCATCGACTCCCTGACGACGCGGGCCCGTTCCGGGGAGCCGTCCATCTTGACGTAGGCGTCCACGAGGGCCAATAGTCCTGCGTCGGCCGGCTCTTGGCCGTAGTGGAGGGCCGGATTGACAAAGGCGGCGTCCAGGCCGTACTCCATCGCCTTGGCCGCGTAGGCCCGGCAAACCCCGAGCGCCCGGCCGGGGAGCTCGCCGGCGGCCGTGTCAATCCGGAGGAGACTGTGGGACCGTTGTGTGTGCGAGTCGGTTCTGAGTCTGCGGATTGTCTCGAACGCGCTGAAGGTGTGTCCGGGCTCGGGGGCTCCCACGCAGCATTTGGCGTTGGGGGACCCCTCCCAAACGCGATGCCTCGCGTTCGGGAACCCTGCGCGACCGCCGGCGAGCGTCATAGGGCTCCCCGCTGCGGATTTCTGCATTGGAGAGGGGCCCCCATCGCGAACTTCTGCGATGGGGACCGAGGACCCCGGCTCGTCTTTTATCAGTGGCACGGCGACCGGGTCGAAGAAGATCTGCCCGGGGCCGAAGGCGTATTGATGGACTGCTTGATCGAGAAGGTGTCGGGCGAGACGGCAGGCTTCGTCCGCGCCGGGGCAGCCTGCGACAGGATCGCCCAGCAGGGCCACGAAGCTGAAATCATGCTCCTTCTTGAGGGACATCAGTTTCTCGGCCGTAGTCGGTCGCAGGGAGCTCAATAACGGCGCCCTGACCGGCTGATCCGTGTTGTACCACTCCTCGAGGCCCGCGCGCAGGACATCGTCAAAGCGACTGTCGATGCACACCGGCACACCGCGGCCCCATTGCCGGACCAGCCGGACGTATTGGGTCATCATCCGGGCGGCCCGTTGCCCTTCTTGGTCGCTGAGAGCATCGACGTTGACCGCGAGGTAGTCGGCGCCCTCGTCGACCTGGCTCTGGATCAACGCCCGGATATAACCGACCGGCCCATTGATGATTGCCAATCGATGGTCGCTGATCTCACGGGCGGGTCCGGACTCCTCTTCCATAATCGATAATCGATCATCCATTATCAATCTGCCCTCGAGGATTTCCTTCATCACCTTACCCGTCTTGGGATTGGATGCGTTGATCTGGTCGCCGATCGAGATCAGCGGGCTCTTCTTCGTGTGATCCCGGCCGAACAGGTAATTGAGAATCGAGGAGGTGTGCCGCAAGTCGGGATGGCGCGGCCGGTTGATCGTCCGGCGCAACCGCTGCACGCCGTTGCGTTCCGCCGCGGCGGCGTCATAGATCCTTTCGCCGACGCAGACGCGGTCCAGGTTGTTGCCGCAGCGCCCGTCCACGGTGGCGTCACCGCAGGGGGCATTGCTCAATCCCTTCTCACAGCCGCCCATCGTGCAGCGGCCGAAGTTCTCCGGCAGGTAGCAATCGCCGCAGTCCTGGCAGTCGAAGGCGGCGAACTTGATCGCCTTCTCCAGCGTGGCAAACGATCGGTAGGCGAAGCCGGTCCCTTTTTCGGCCCCCGCGCCGCGTAGCAGGCCGCGGGCCAGCTTGAAGCCCGGATACTCGGGATCGAGGATCAGGCGGTGCGTCAGGTTGAACGTCCTCTGGGCCAGCCTCTTCTTGCGTTTACCGGGAGTGGTCCGCCGGCCGGTCTCGTCGTAGAGGTAGAAACGATCCGCGCCGGGCCAGCAGAGATTGTCCTTGTACTGCTCCCAGTGGGCGCCGATCTGCGCGGCGCGGCCCAGGATCTTGACGAAGGTGTCATAGTCGGGCAGCCCGCCGACATCGACGCCCGCCGCCCCGATCGCCTTGTACATCGCCACCTGCTGGGCGGCCCGTTCGACGTGGTCCTCGAGCGTCTCACTGTGCAGCTTGGCAAGCAACTCGTCGCTGACGAAGCAGCCGGGCAGCTTGCCCTCGTGCATGAGACGCGGGGCCGGGTTCGTCGTCGTCAGCAGATAGACGTTGCCCAGGACGGGAAGGTCGATCCCGTTCTCCTGGAGGTAGCGCATCAACTCCATGGATTTGCGCCAATCGCAGCCAAGCTGCGTGATCAGGCAACGGGCGCCGGCGGCGATCTTCTTCTCCATCTTGTAATACTGCTGCATCTGGGAGGCTTCGCTGTATTTGAAGGGCGATACGGCGGCGGCGGGGAAGAACTGGGCGAGGCCGTCCCACTGCCCGGCACCCGCCTTCAGGTACGCGGCGTCATTCATCCGCTGGATGAGCTGGAGCAGGCCGACGGACTCGACTTCGAAGACGCCCTGGGACCGGACCGGCTTGTCGCCGGTCAGACAGAGGACCGACTCGACGCCCCGGGCCCGGAATGTCATTAGCGAGCTGGTGAGCGCGTCGCCGTTGTGGTCCTTGCAGGTCACGTGCGGAATGAAATCCAACGGCCCCAGAAGGTCCGCCGCCCGCAGGCGCGCCAGGACGTCCGCCGGCTCCAGGTTGGCCACTCCGCCCGGGCTCTGCGGCGCGGTGATCCCGACGAACTCGAAGGCGGGCGGGACGCGGTCCGGTCCTGCCTCCCGATGGGCTTTGAGGAACTTCTCGATGGGAGCGAAGCTGAAGCCGGGTCCGGCCGCCAACTCTGCCACCACCACAAACGCCGATCGATTCGTGAGACTTCCGGCCAGACTCTTATCCGTCATGTGCCTTCCTCCCGTCAGGGTCGAGCTGAATCCTCGTGGGATTTGTGTAGATGTTGATTCGGCCGTGGCGGACGAAGCCGCAGAGCGTGATATTCCATTGGCGTGCGGCGGTGATCGCGTAGGACGACACCCCGGAGACCGCGACGATCAACTCGATCCCCGCGCGAGCGGCCTTGGCGACCATCTCCAGACTGATCCGCCCGGACAACGCCGCACCGCAGCCGCGCGGCAGACGTTTCTCCAGCAGGCATTTGCCGATGGCCTTGTCGAGTGCATTGTGTCGGCCGATATCCTCGGCGAAGGCGAGAACGGTTCCCGCGCGGTCGAACAGGGCCGCCGCGTGAGCACTGCCCGTCAACGCGAAATCGGTCTGCATCGGCCGAAGGTTTTCCACGACCTCGAGGACCAGCCGTTGGGGCACATGCAGCGACTGCGGGCATGCCGCGACGGTGGCCAGCAGGTTTTGCAGGTTGCGAACGCCGCACATGCCGCAGGAACTGGCGACCACGAGATTCCGCGCGATGCCCTGCCGCGCGGGCTCGCGAATCTCGATCCCGATGGTGTTGGGCAGATGGTCTTTGGTGAAAACGGCGAGGATGTCTTCCGCACTGCGGATCATCCCTTCGGAGAAGACGAATCCCGCCGCCAAGGCCGGGAGGTCGGAGGGGGTGCACAGGATCGTGAAGCTGCCGACGCGGTCGACCAGGATCGTCAGGGGTTCTTCCACGATGACGCGGTCGGCCACCGCCTCGGGCCCCGCCGCCGCGCCCACGCGACAGAGGTCCACGGGCTCCGTGCTCCGTGCTCCGGGCGCCGTGACCCGAAGAAGAGAAGGGGTCAGGTACCTTTTGTGCGAAGCACCCTGCGGGCCGTTCCGGCAAAAGGTACCTGACCCCTTCTCTTCTTGGGCCACTTCTTGCGGGTCACGGGCCCCGGGCCCCGGGCCACAAGTCGCGGGTCTGTCGGCCCTCTGGTCTCTCATAACACCGCCCTTATCCGCGCTGCGCACACTTTGTATTCGGGAATCTTGGCGACCGGGTCCAGGGCGTCCTGCGTGAGCAGGTTGGCCGGACCTTCGTGAAAATGGAACGGCATGAACAGCCAGCCTTTCTCGATCTGCGTCGTCACCCGGGCCGGCGTGGTGACCGTGCCCCGCGTGGTGGCCACTTCGACCGTCTGGCCGTCGGCGATGCCCAGACGCCGGGCGTCCTCGACATGGACCTCCACGTAGCCGGTCGGGGAGACCTGCCCAATGGCGCGGGACTTGCGGGTCATGGTGCCGGTGTGGAACTGGTAGAGCTGCCGGCCGGTCGAGAGCACAAACGGGTATTCTTCCCCGGGCATTTCCGCGGGGTCCCGGAACGCGACCGCGTGGAACTTGCCCTTCCCGCGCGGGAAGCGGTCGGCGTGGAGATACTTGGTGCCGGGATGCTGCCGGTCGGGGCAGGGCCACTGCAAGCCCACCGTCTCGATTCGCTCGAATGAGATGCCGCCGTAGATGGGCGTCAGCGACGCGATTTCCTCCAGAATTCGCGCGGGCGAGGGGTAGGCCATCGGATACCCGAGCTTCGTGGCGACCTCGCAGAGGATCTCCCAGTCGTGGCGGGCCTGCCCGGGGGCGGCCACGGCCCGGCGCACCCGCTGCACCCGGCGCTCGGTGTTGGTGAACGTGCCGTCTTTCTCCGCAAAGCACGTCGAGGGCAGCACGACGTCCGCGTACTCTGCGGTCTCGGTCAGGAAGATATCCTGCACGACCAGAAACTCGACCTCCGCCAACGGCTTTCGCGTGCGATTCAGGTTCGGGTCGGACAGAGCGGGGTTCTCGCCCATGATGTACAGGGCCCGGATCGTCGGACAAGGATCGGGCAGCGGTTGCGGTTGCGACGTTCGTGACGTCGGACGTCGGACGTCAGATGTTCGGCAACCGGTTGCGGTTGCGAACCTCGTTACGTCTGACGTGGGACGTCCGACGTCGCGTTCGACGCAACCGCCGGCCGAAACGAGCGGCGCAACCACTTGACGATCTGTTTCGACGGCGCGCATCATTTCCACGACGGTCAGTCCCTTGCGCTCGGACAGGGCCCCGCCCCAGGCCTGCTGGAACTTCGCCCGGATCACGGGATCTTCCACGGACTGATAGCCCGGATAGACGTTCGGCAGGGCGCCCATGTCGCATGCGCCCTGCACGTTGTTTTGCCCCCGCAGCGGGTTGACGCCGGCCGATTCCTTGCCCAGGTTGCCGGTCAGCAGGGCCAGATTGGCCAACGTCAGCACGTTGTCCGTCCCGGTCGTATGCTGGGTGATGCCCATGCTGTAGACGATGCTCGCGGCCGGCGCCGTGGCGTAGAGGCGGGCCGCCCGGCGGATGGCTTCGGCCGGCACGGTCGTAATGGCCTCGGCCTGTTCCGGCGTGAAATCCCGAATCGCCTCCGCCAGCGCCGCGAAGTTTTCCGTTCGCGCGCGGAGGAACGACTCATCGTGCAGCCCCTCCGCCACGATCACGGGCATCATGGCGTTGAGCAACGCCACGTCGGTGCCGGGCTTCTGGGCCAGGTGCAGCGTGGCGAAGCGGACCAGCTCGATGCCGCGGGGATCGGCCACGATCAGTTTCGCGCCGTTACGGACGACCGCCTCCTTGATGGCCAGGGCGATCACGGGATGCGCCTCGGTCGTGTTCGAGCCGATGACGAAGAGGCATTTCGCGCGGCGGATCTCGTCGATGGAATTGGTCATGGCGCCGGAGCCGAACGCCTGGGCCAGGCCCGCGACGGTCGAGGCATGGCACAGGCGGGCGCAGTGGTCCACGTTGTTCGTGCCGAGCGCGGCGCGGATCAGTTTCTGGAAGAGGTAGTTTTCCTCGTTGGTGCACTTGGCCGACGAGAGCCCGCCGATGCTGTCGGGGCCGAAGGCCGACCGGATCTCCTGGAGCCGCGCGGCAACGAGCCCGATCGCCTCGTCCCAGGTAGCGGTTTCGAACGTTCCGTGGCGTTTGATCAGGGGTGTCGTCAGTCGCTTGTCGCTGTGGACGAACTCCATCCCGAAGCGGCCCTTGACGCACAGATTGCCGTGGTTGGGAACGACCCCGACCGGGCTGGTCACGCGGACGATCTCGTTCTTGCCGTTGACGTTCAGGTCGATCTGGCAACCGACGCCGCAGTAGACGCACGTTGTGCGGGTCTTGGTCAGACGCGTGCATTGCCCCTTGCCGTGGGCGCCCCGCTCATACAGGGCCCCGGTGGGGCAGGTGGAGATGCATTGGCCGCACAGTTTGCAGTCGGACTGGTTCAGCGGCATGCCGAAGGCGGTGGACACCTCCACGCTTGCGGCCCGTTCCCGGAACGTGAGGGCGTTGTCCATCTGCACTTCCTGGCAGATCCGGACGCACCGGCCGCAACGGATGCATTTGCCGACGTGGTATTCGAGCGCCTCGTTGCCGGCCGTGTAATTGTCACCGTTGGGGGCCGTGGCCGAGAATTGGAAGACCTCCTCGCTCAACTGGTACTCGTACCCATACTGCTGGAGCTTGCACTCGCCGTTCTTGTTGCACAGGGTGCAGACGCCCCGATGCTCGTAGAACAGTAGCTCCAGGATGGTCTTTCTCAGCTCCTGAATCAGGTCGGTCTTCGTGTGGACGACCTGGCCGGGGGCGACCTGGAACGTGCAGGCAGTCACCGGGGCACGCTGGCCTTCGACCTCGACGATACAGAGCCGACACGCGCCGGCAGGCTTGAGCCGGGGATCATGGCACAGGTTCGGGATGTCGATCCCGTGTTCCAGGGCCACGTCGAGAATCGTCCGGCTTTCTCGCGTGGAGATCGCTCGTCCGTCGATCGTGATCTGGATCGGTTCGCCCATGGCTCGTTATCGCGTAATTGCCTGGAACTTACAGGTATCGAAACACTGCCCGCACTTGCTGCACAGTTCCTGGGCAATGCGGTATTTCTCTTTCTTGGCCCCGGTGATGGCGCCGACCGGGCAAACGCGGGCACAGGCCCCGCAGCCGACGCAGGCGTCGGTGATCTCGTAGCCCAGCAAAGCGGTGCAGACCCCGGCGCGGCACTTGCGTTCGACGATGTGCTGCACGTATTCCTCGTGGAAGTTTCTCAGCGTGCTCAGGACCGGTTTGGGGGCCGTCTGGCCCAAGCCGCACAGCGAAGTCCGGCTGATG
>VGYL01000087.1 GCA_016872975.1 Planctomycetota bacterium | reverse complement strand
CGGCTTGTCTCCCGCGTGGTCGATGACGCGGAGCGCTTCGTCGGTGAGACGGTCAGTGAGGTACTCGCCCGGCTTGCCGAACTCCAGGTGCGGCACGTAGCGGAATTCTCCGAACCGCTCGCGGCCGCGATAGGGCCACCAGAAGGTCTGCGGCGCGCCCCAGTGGGTGCCGCCAATATTCACATCGAAGCCGTGTGTCTCGGGATAATGGTTCGCGTCCCCCAGATGCCATTTGCCGACGAGCGCGGTGAGATAGCCGCCGTCGTGCAGACGCTGCGCCAGCGTCGTTTCCGAGTGCGGCAGGTCGTGCCGGGAATCGGCCTGCAGCAGCCTGCGGTTCGCGGGCCCCTTGAGCGAGCCTTCGGACCAGATGGTAATTCGCACACGGGCCGCATGTTGGCCCGTCAACAGGGCCGCGCGGCTCGGCGAGCAGACCGGCATCGCGTAGGCCTGCGTGAAACGTACCCCTTCCGTCGCCAATCGGTCCAAGTGCGGCGTCTCATGCAAGTCCGAGCCATAGCAGCCCAAGTCCGCCCAACCCAGGTCGTCCGCCAGAATCAAGACGATGTTCGGCTTCTGGGCCGCGACCGCGCGACCGCACAAGAAGGCGGCGACCAACAAGAAGAGCAAGAGATAGCCCGTCCCAGGGGCGGAAGCACCAAAGCCACCCCGGGGGCGGAAGCACCAAATTCCAAGCACCAAATCCCAAACAAATTCAAAACGGAAGAAAATCCCAAATTCCAAACGGCCGGCGCTCCGGGGCGCCGACGTTTTGAACCTTGGTGCTTTGTCAAGGCCGGTAGGCCTTGGCGATGGTCCGGCGCACGGGAAATCCGCCATCGCCAAGCTCCGAAGAGGGTTCCCAATCGCGATACATCGCGATTGGGAGCCCGGACTCCGCTTGACGATGCCACCCAGAGAAGGCTGGCTTCTCAGACATGCTCTGAGGCTGCTACCCGGAGGGCGCAAGTCTCTCGTATACCCTCGGGTGACTTGCGGGCCCCTTTGCGTGGGCCGGGGCGCTCTCATTTCTTGTCCTTTCGCTTGTCCTTTTTGGCGGCTTTCTGGTCCGTCGCTTTCTCCTTGTTGGCCTGCTCGAACAGGCGGTCGAGCTCCGCGGGCCGGGCGTCCTGGAACTGGTTCAGCGCCTTCTGCAGCAGCTTTGCCGTGGCGGCGGCTTCGCCCTCCAGGGACGCGACCGTCAGCGGCTCCTTCTCCTCCAGGTCCCGGCGCAGGTCGAAGAATTCGCCGGTGCGGTAGAGCTTGAAATGGTGGTTGAAGGCAAACTCGCGCACCGTCAGGTTGGCCTGCTGGCGCGGCGAATACCAGGAGTAGATCCACTCGCGCGGCTGCGCCTCGGCACCGAGCAGTTGCGGCAGGAACGTCCGGCCGTCGAACTTCAGGCCGGACGGGAACCTCACGCCGGCGGCATCGAGGACCGTCGGCATGAAGTCCGTGCTGTCCACGAGGTCGGAGCACACCAGCGGGTTCCTGATCCGGCCGGGCCAACTGGCAATCAGCGGCACGTGCATGCCGGCGTCGGTGGTCAGGCCCTTGCCGCCGACGACCTCCTTGTCCCCCATCATCGAGCGCGTGCCCCGGCCGGTGCCGTTGTCGCCGGTGAAGACCAGGAGCGTGTTGTCGCGGATGCCGAGCGCGTCGAGCCGCGCGACCACGCGGCCGATGAGCTTATCCATGTAGGTGACCATCTCCCCGAAGTGCCGCGGGGCGGTGTTGACCTGCTCGCCCTGGGCCTTCGGGTCCCAGTCCGGGCTGTCGGGTGTCGGCTGGTACGGTGAGTGCGTCAGGATCATCGGATAGTACAGGAAGAACGGGCCGTCCTTCTTGCGCGTGATGAAGTCCAGCGCGTAGTTGTTCACGAGCTCGGGCCCGTATTCGCCGTCGTTGAAGTCCTTCTGGACGCCGTTGATCTCCAGGCCGGGATTCGCGTAGCGCGGCGGCCGGCGGGTATGTTGCCAGAGGCAATGCTCGTCGAAGCCGAACTTCTTCGGCAGCTCGGCATCCTGGCCCAGTTGCCACTTGCCGACGATGCACGTGGCGTAGCCGGCCCCTTTGAGCAGATTGCCAAAAGTGACCGCCCGCGGGTCCAGGAGCCCGAAGCGGATGTAGTTCCGCACGTTGTAGCGGCCGGTCATCATCTGCGCCCGCGTCGGCGTGCACAGCGGCTGCACAAAGCAGTGCGTGAAGCGCGCCCCGGCCGCCGCGAGCTTGTCGAGATGAGGCGTCGGATAGCTCGTGCCCCCGTTAGCGCCGATGGTCTCATAGCCGAGGTCGTCGGCCATGATGAGAATGATGTTGGGCCTGTCCGATCGCGCCGCGGCCGCGGCGTGGACCAAGACGGCCGGTGTCGACAACACGCAGATGAGGGATAGCAGGACTCGTTTCATGGCTGGGCCTTTCATCAATGCTTCTGGTTGCGGGAGGAATCCGATTTCGGCTCGAAGCCCGGGCGGACCTTGCCGTCATGGCCGATCAGCGGCTGGGCGTTCGCCACTTTGCCCAACGGACGGCAGCCCGGCCCGATGCCGCTGGTTCCGAGATCGTCCTTCATCTTCGCCACGAGCTTCTCCAGCCGGGCGACGATGTCCGGATGCTGGGCGGCAACGTCCGTGCTTTCGCCGATATCCGTCTTGAGGTTGAACAGGCGGGCGGTACTCACGGCTTTGGCCGCTTCCTTGGCCTTGGCGGCGACATTGGCGGCCGGCAACATGAGCTTCCACTCGCGTTCCCGGACCGCCTCCAACTCGAGACCGCGGTAGTAGTAGAAGACCTCATGCGGTCCCGAAACGCCGGGGTCGCCCGTGAGAACCGAACGGATATCGGCGCCATCGAGCTTGCGGTCGCTGGGGGCGGACGCGCCCGCGAGGGCGGCGAACGTGGGCAGAACATCGAACATGGCGCAGATGGCGTCGCTGGCGGTCCCCGCCGGGACCTTGCCCGGCCACCAGGCGATGGCCGGTACGCGGATTCCACCTTCCCAGGTCGAGCCCTTGTTGCCTCGCAGCGGCCGGTTCACACCCCGGCCTGTGCCGCCGTTATCGCTGACGAACAAGACCAGGGTCTTCTCGGCCAGACCCAGCGTTCGCAGGGCGTTGAGCACCTCGCCCACGCTCCAATCCATCTCCTCGACCCAGTCCCCGTAGAGGCCATTGTTGGACTTGCCACGGAACCGGTCCCCCGGATACAGCGGCCAGTGCACCGCGCTGTGCGCAAGGTACAGAAAGAACCGTTCGTTCTTGTGCGCCTGGATGAAGCGCACCGCCTCCTCGGTGTAGCGGGTCACCAATTGGGTCTGATCCACCGCCAGGACCCGCTGCAAAACCGTTTCGCCCCGCAGCAGCGGCAAGGGCGGCTGGGGGTTCTTCGGCTCCGTCGGCAAGGGATCGCCCCAGTTGCTCTTGACGCCGTCGGAGGCGGGACCCATGTCATTGGAATAGGGAAGGCCGAAGTACTCGTCGAAACCCTGGCGGGTGGGCAGGAACTCGGGCTGGTCGCCCAGATGCCATTTGCCCACGATGCCCGTGACGTAGCCGGCCGATTTGAGCACTTCGGCGACGGTGATCTCCGAGGGGTGCAGGCCCACGTCGTTGCCGGGAAAGAGCACATGGGGGATCGGCAGGGCACGCTTGGCGTAACACCCGGTCATCAAGGCCGCCCGCGACGGCGAGCACACCGGCGCCGCGTAGAACGAGGTGAGCCGCCGGCCTTCCTGCGCCATGCGGTCCAGGTGCGGCGTGCGGTTCAGCGTGGACCCGAACGCCCCGATGTCCGCATAGCCGAGATCGTCGATGTTGATGACGATCAGATTCGGCCGGCTCGTAGTGACGCCGTGAGGCGTTGATCTTGAAGTTTGAAGTGCAAAGTGTGAAGTTTGAAGCGAAGAGACGCCGCTTGAAACTTCCAGCTTCAAACTTGAAACTTCTTGGGATGCCCTTGCGGGCACACTACAAATGACCAGCACAGCGGTGGCAGCGAAGAAGATGGTTCGTTTCATGCTCCCTGGCTCCAGAATGAGATTACTTTCCTATGCACCCTTACGGCACGAATTCACCAAACGGGCGGTCAAAACCCACCAGCCAATTCTTCAATCGACCCTGCAACTCCGCCACGGTCCGGGCATGTGCGGCGTCTTTGATCAGGTTTACCCGCTCACCAGGATCGGCCTGCAAGTCGTACAACTGATCCGCATCCCAATAGCCGGGGTGCCGTTTCAGGGCCGCCTCCTGGAGGTTCAGCGAGACATCCATGTGATAGGCGGGCCGGCCGAGCGTCCCATCGGCGATCTTCCGTTGCATCTGCGGCGGGTAGCGCAGGGCGATGTACTTCCACCGCTCCGTGCAAACCGCCCGGGTGTGCCCGATCTCCAGGAACAGAGCATCCCGCCATTTCGTCTGCTGCGGTTGCGTCACCAGAGGCATCAGGCTCACGCCGTCCAGTTTCATCGCAGTGGGCGGCCGCACGCCGGCCAGCTCGAAGATCGTCGGCACGAAGTCGATGTTCTGCACGAGCTTGTCCAACGTGGGCGTCAGGACCTCGCCGCCGAAACAGCCCAGGGTATCCGGATTCTGGTCGTCCGTCAGAAGGAACAGGATGTTGGGCCGGCTCGCTGCCGTCGCCCCGGTTACGACCGGAACCAGAAAGGCGATCACCCCAAGTGCCAACGCCCATGTGATGAGAACATGTCGCAGTTTCATGTCACGATTATACCTCCTGGCGGTCCGTGGGGAAATGCCTTACATACGTCGCGATCCTTCCGCAATGCGGCCCCTGACCCAGTCGCTCACGTCCCGACGGGTGGCAGCCTCAAGTCTTCCGGACTCGGGGAGGGCGGGACCGGCGTTTGTAGTGTGCTCGTAAGAGCATAAAGACAGCGTCTGACGACGCCACTACCAACCAGGTCTTCCGCCCTGGAGGTCGGGGTCCCCAAACGCATCGTGTCGCATTTGGGGGCCCCTTGCCACCCGGAAGTTCCGTCTTAGCCTTTGAACGGATCGTTGTACGACTGGGCCATATCCGCCCGTACGGCCTTCCAACCGGCCTGCATCTGTTGCGTGAGTTCCTCCACCAGGGCCTGGTTCTCCGGCCGCTCCGCGATGTTGGTGTTCTCCTGGGGATCGGTCTGGTGGTCGTACAACTCGCGGGCCGTCTCGCTGCCGTCCTGGTTGAGCCAGCGGGTGAAGCGGTAGCGGTCCGTCCGCAGGGAATAGCCCATGACCTTGCCGCGCGGGTACTGGCTGAAGGCGGCCTTCTTCCAGGATCGCTGGGGCGCATCCAGCAGAGGCGCGAAGCTGGTCCCCTCCAGGTGCGACGGCAGCGGCAGTCCTGCCAACTCGCAGAGGGACGGGTAGATATCCACGAATTCCACCAGTCCCGGCGTGCGGCGGCCGGGGGCCTTCTGTCCGGGGGCGCTGCAGATCAGCGGCGCGCGGGTGTCGTTCTCGACGTTGCTGTGTTTGCACCAGGCTCCATGCTCGCCCAGCTTCCAGCCGTGGTCGCCCCAGAGCACAATCACGGTGTTCTCGCGCAGGCCCAGGCGATCGAGCTCCTCCAGCACACGGCCCACCTGCGCGTCCATGTAGCTGACGCAGGCGTAGTAGCCGTGTTTGAGCGTGCGCGCCTGCTCCTCCGTCAGCGCCCCGGCTTTCGGCATCCCCTCGTAGGCCCGCAGCTCGCCCCAGTCGGCCAGGGTGAACCTCGGGGCGTCTTTCGGCGCGAACGGGTTGGCGGCCCTCGGAATCTCATCGCGCCGATACAGGTCCCAATACTTCTTCGGGGCCACGAACGGCAGGTGCGGCTTGAGAAAACCCACCGCCAGGAAGAAGGGCTTGTCCTTCACTTCCCGAAGCATTTCAACGGCCGCATCCGCAATGGCGCCGTCGGAGTAAGTGTTGTCCGGCACGTCGGCACACTCGTAGGCGGGACCCGCGGTCGCGTTGTAGCGGGCGCTGGGAGTGGCGAACTTCTTTCCCGCCGCGGCAGCGGTCTTGCGGGCCACGAGAGCCTTGTTCTCCTCCAGGGAGTACATCGGCCGGCCCGCCTTGGGCGACGGCTGGGACCACGAGGGCTTGTCGTCCAGCCCGCCGTGAAAGATCTTGCCGATGCTGCGGGTGAAGTACGCATGATTCTTGAAGTGTTGCGGCAGCGTCGTCACATCGGGCAGGTGCTGGCGGAAGTGCGTCTGCAGGTCATAGACCTTCGTCGTGTCGGGCCGGCAGCCGGTCAACAAGCTCGTGCGGGATGGTGAGCACACCGCCTGCTGGCAATAGGCACGATCGAACACAGTGCCGCGCGCCGCCAGGCGATCGATGTTCGGCGAATGAACCCCTTTGACCCCATAGCAGCCCAATTCGTTCCGCAAATCATCCACCGCGATGAACAATACGTTCCTCTTGCGCCCAACCGGTGCGGCCCCCGCCGCAGGGTGCGTGCCATGCACCATCCCACCTACGGCCGCGGCCACCGCCGCACCGAGAAGACTTCGCCGGGAAATGGAGATCGAAGAGTCCTTCACGAATTCGTGTGTGCTCATTCCTGCCTTCCTTTCCTATGGTCTTGTAGGGTGTGCTGTGCACACCAATTCCGCAAACACGAACATGGCCGGCGGACTGTGGTGTGCACAGCACACCCTACGAAATCGGACCGCCTCACTCCACCGGAAGCCAGACGGTCATGTCGACCGGCCCGCGATTGCTCCAGGCGTAGTACGGGATCAGGCGCAGCTTGAGGCGCCCGGTCGGGCCGTCCGCCGGGCGGCGGTACAAGGCCGATGATGAATCCGACCGGGGCAGAACTGCGCCTTCGGTTTCCAGGACGGTCACGCCGCGCAGCAGGTCCGGCTCGTGCCGTACTTGCCACGAGGGCCGGCGCGGCAGGCGCACGTCGTCGAGAGCCACGGACTCGGGCAGGTCCGCCGATTCCAGGCAATAGACGATTGGGCCCCGCATCACCGCGACGTGATTGCGCGTCTCTTCCACCAGCGGATGGGCCTCGACGAGCGCAACGTCCATCGGCAGGTCAAGCTGGATCGTGTCGCCGGGCGACCAGCGCCGCTCGAGCGCCGCGTAGCTCAGCGGACGAGCCGCAACACCCGGGTCCACGCCGTTGACCAGGAGTCTCGTCCCATGGGCCCAGCCGGGAATCCGCAGCCGCAGCGCCCATTTCGTCTCGGGAGCTTTCTCGATCGTGAACACCACGCGTCCCTCCCAGGGGTAGCGGGTCTTCTGGACGAGACGAATGCCGCCCTTCTCGAAGACGCTGCCGCCGTACAGGTGGACCCATACGGCATTGTCGGAGACACCGTACGCCCAGCCGTTCAGCTCCGCCAGCGTGCGGGCCACGTTGGGCGGACAGCAGAAGCAATGGACCGGCGAGGCTGGCGTCGTGTCGCGCCAGCGGGCGGGCGAGTCGTTGCTCAGCAGAGGCGCGCCTTGCACGCGGCGCAGCGGGTTCGTGTAGAAGAAGTCCCGGCCTTCCACGCCGAGGCCGGACAGCATGCTGTTGTAGAGCACGCGCTCCATGACCTCTGTATATTTTGCCTCGCCGGTCAGGGCCAGCATCCGCCAGTTCCACATGGCGTTGCCGATATTGGCGCAGGTCTCGTTGTAGGCGGTGCGATTGGGCAACTGGTATGGGGCGCCGAACGCCTCGTGGACCGAGTCGCGCGGCCAGCGCTTCAGCAGGCGCCGGTCGGACTCGCCCGTGTGCAAAGCGGCGGCCCCGCCGGTGAGGTACATCTTGCGCTCGGTGACATCTTCCCAAAGTCGGGACAGAGCCTCCAGGAGGGCCAGTTCACCCGTCTCGGCGCAGACGTCGGCGGCGCCGCACCAGAGGTAGGTGGCCGTCACGACGTGCCCTACCGCTTCCAGTTCATTCCGCAGCGGGACCTTGGCCTGGTTCTGATCGCTGCCGCCGGGGGCGGAGCCGCGCATGTCGACGAATGTCTGCGCCAGCTTCAGGTACCTGGAATCACCCGTGGTGCGGTACAGTTCCGCCGCCCCCATGATGTTCGAGGGGTTGAACCCGAAGTGGGCCAGCTCTTTCGGGCGCGGGAGAAAGACCGTGCAGAGATAATCGCCGAGCTTGCGGGCGAGGCGCAGGAAGTTGTCCTTGCCCGTGGCCCGGTGGTGCACACACGCCGCGGTGAGCAGATGACCCATGTTGTACAATTCGTGATGGCGCAGGTCCTGCCAGCGCGGGCGGTCGGTAAGCTGGATCTGGGTCGAGATGTAACCATCGGGCGCCTGGGCCTTGCCGATCACCTCGATCCACTCGTCCATCAGCCGATCGAGCCCGGGATCGCGGGTGACGCGGTACATTGCCGCCATCGCCTCTATGAGCTTGTAGCAGTCGCCGTCGCTCCAGTTGTTGCCGGAAAATTTGCCTTCGGCCAGTCCCGCCGCGGTCCGCAGATTCTGGAAGGTGGCCGAGTTGTCCGGCTTCTGCATCACCTCGACCAGCGCCGGGATCGTGACATCGCGGCACAGGGCGAACCGCTCCGCCCAGAAGCCCTCCGTCCACCGCACCGTATCCATATCCACGTTGCGGAACGTGACGTGGGGACTGGCCGAGGTATCGACCACGGCCCGGCCGCCAGCCCCCAGCACAACCGCGGTTAGGAAAAGCAGAGCCACCGAGAAGAAATTTCGAAATCCGAAATCCGAAATCCGAAACAACTTCCAAACGGAAGAAAACGAGAAGAAAATCCCAAACGCTCGCGCCAGGCGAGAGCCGTTTCGAGTTTTCTTGCGTTTGGGGAATTCGAATGTGTTTCGGATTTCGGATTTCGACTTTCGAGATTTCTTTGCCATCAGAATCCTTGTTCCAATCTGCGCAGCATCGTACGGAAACTCTCCCTTTCGGAGGGAGCCAGGCTGCGGTTGGCGTAAGCGGCCCGATAGACACTGGCGGCTTCGTTCACTTGTCCCCGGCGCAGGTGGATTTCGCCGAGCAGGGCATACGCGTCCCCGCTGGGCACGTTCCGGCGGATCATCTCCCGGAGGACCTTCACCGCCTCCTCCGTCTCGCGCCGCTGGTGTAGATAGAAGGCGTACGTGTACCCGTACTTGCCTTCGTCGGGACGCAACTGATAGGCCTTCTGACACCAGCGGAGCGACTCATACGGCCGATCCGCCGCCAGCATCACGCCCAGATTGTACGCCGCGACGGCGGAGTTGGGATCGAGTTCCAGGGTCCGACGAAAGGCCTGCTGGGCCTCCTGGGGGCGGTTCATCTCGCCCAGAAGCATGGCCAGGTTCAAGTGGATGACCGGACTGTTCGGCTCCAGGGCGAGCGCCCGGCGGAACGAGGCTTCCGCCTGGTCGTTGTGGCCCCGGGCATTGTGGACAAACGCGATGTTCACATGGGGCGGCACGAAGTCCGGCCGCAGCTTGATGGCATGCTCGTAGGAGGCCAGCGCCTTGGCCTGCTCCCCGCGCTGCAGGTGGAAGTTGCCCAGGTTGTACTGAGACGCATAGTCATCGGGACGGGCGCCGAGCGCCTCCAGCAATTCCTCCGCGGCGCGTGCAACGGTCGCACGATGCTCGCCGGGGAATCGCTCGGCCGGGATGCCGGCCAGCGCGCCGGCCGCCCGCACGCGAACCAGACGATATGCGTCGCCGGCCGCCTTGCCCAGCGCCTGAAGGGATTCCTCCGTCGCGTGCCCTTCCAGCGCCTGGGCCGCCGCGGCGCGCACCAGCGGGGACGGATCTTCCCGGAGGGCCTTGAGCACGGCCGGCCACTTGGCCGGCGATTCGCACCGGTACAGCAGGCGCAGCAACGATGCGGCGACGATTTCGTCGCGATCCTTCGACCCGATATAGGCCAGGATATCGCTCAAGCGGCTCCAATCGCCGCGCCGGGCGGCGCCCACGAGGGCCGCCCGCTCCAGAACCGGCTGTTGGTAATCGCGTTTGCGCCACTGGCGAACCTGTTGATCCGCCCAGGCCGCGTCCTTGTCCGTATGGCAGAGATTGCAGGCATTGGGGGATTGGAACTGGAGGGTCGCCGCCGGCGTCGGGGGCAGCATCGAATGATCGCTACGGGTCATGCGGGCGAACTCGGTCATGGGCATGTGACACGAAACGCACCGGTTGCCCGCACTGCCGGCCGCATGATGCGTATGGGCCGGAGCATTCTCCACGCGCGCCTGATGGCAGGGCAGGCAGGCGGCGTTTGCCTCGTCGTGCGTCAGGCGTTGCGCATCGTGCGTTTCTTCCGCACGACGCATGACGCCCTCCGCAGGACGGAATCGATAGCGTCCGCTGGACGTGTGACAGTGCATGCAGTCGAGCTTGCCGCTCTTGACGCACGGACTCATGTGCCAACTGGTCATCGTGTAGTTCTCGCCCAGGTCGCGGCCATCCGGGTAGAAGTCCGGATGCTCCAGGGTAGTCAGATCGAAATGGTCGAAGTAGCGCTCGCCCGGCGTGAAGGACGGGCTTACTGGGCTCATCTTGGCATGACACGACGCGCACAGCGAATTCATCTGCTCGGCGTTGAACGGCTTGGTGCGGATGATCTTGAGATCGAAGGGAGTTTGAAGTTTGAGGTTTGAAGTTTGAAGTGCGGAGGCGTCACTTGACACTTCCAACTTCACACTTGAAACTCCTTTCGTCCGGCAGACGCGGACGTGCTCCTGCGCCGGGCCGTGGCAGGCTTCGCAGTTGATGCCCGGCTCGGCCCACGTGGTGCGATAGGTATCGGTTTTCAGATCGTAATTGGTGGATAACTGACTCACGTGGCAGCCGTGGCAGGAAGTATTGAACGTGTACATCGAATCCGTCCAGTGCACCGGCGTATCGGGTCCCGCGTGTGGGAAGTGCCGCACCCCGCTGGCGGCGGTGTCGAACCATTGCTTCGTCCGCACATCATACGCCAGGGGCAGCGTCTGCAAGCGTCCGCGCTCCAGCGGCGTCAGAAAGTAGTAAACGTTCTTGCCGCCCAACACGTGCAGGATCGGGAGCCGGGACTCGTGGCTCGTGACCCAGCCCTCTTTGTCCAGCAGGGGGCTGGACAAAGAGGGCTGGGCCACGGGCGACAGGTCACGGGCTTGGGGCCCGCGCTCCAGTATCCAACCTTCCTCCGGTCCGACGCACGCCAGGTACTCATGCGCGCCGATCTTGATCGGCCCGTTGGGAGCCGTCAGGTTCGCCTGCGCAAATTCCGGCGTGTACAGTTGCATCGCCCGACCGTGGTGCGACGGTGCCCATAGCTCATAGAATGACTCGTGGCATTCGCGACAACTCGCCGAACCCGCATATCGGCCGCCCAGCCCGCTTTGTCCATCCCCCTGCTGGACAAAGAGGGCTGGGTCCGGAGTGCTCGTCTGGGCCACAAGACCGGCAGCAGCCATGGCCGCCGCGATCGCAAGAGGGAGGATATACTTCATGACTATCCTTGGTGCTTCATCAAATCAGGGGGCTTTCTTCCTGGCCTTATCCTTGGCCTTGCTCTTCGTTGTCGCCGCCGATTGGTCTTGGGAGTCCTCCTGGACGCCCCGGTTCTGGCGGGACGTGGCTTTCAGTTCCGTCTCCATTCCTTTGTCGCCCTGCTGGGCCATCCAGGCGTCGAGCTGTTGACCGAGCCGGGCTTTGATCTCGGCGAACCGCGGGTCGGCCGCGAGATTCTTCATTTCGTACGGGTCCGTCTCGAGGTCGTACAGCTCCTCGGCCGGCCGGCGGAACAACCACTCGATACGGGCGGCCAATTTCGGGTCGTGAGCGGCATCGGCCTGCCAGGACGTGATCGGCTCGCCCTTGTGGATACCGTTGATGCTGTAGGTGTTCTGGGGGGCGAGGTTGCGGATCAGCTTGTAGCGGCCGTCCCGCACGGCCCGCATGGGATACGGCTCCCCGTAGCCGTTGATGCCGACGGTCGTATGTTGCGAGAAGACGTAGTCCCGCAGACGGTCCGACCTGGCCAGCAGAACGTCGAGAAAGCTACGGCCGTCGAAGCCCCGATTGCCCCGGGCGTCGGGACACCCGGTGTCGATCCCCGCGGGATCGATCCCGGTGGCCGCCAGGAACGTGGGCGGCACGTCCACGTATTGCACCAGCGCCTCGCTCGCCGACCCGGGCTTGACCTTGCCGGGCCAGCGGACGACGGTCGCGACGCGAATGCCATTGTCATAGACCGACCACTTGCCGCCATAGGGGAACGAGCTGCCCTGCTCGCTCACGAACATCACCAGGGTATTCTGCACCTGCTGTGTCTCTTCGAGCAGCTTCATCAACTCGCCCACCTGCTCATCAAGCTGCGTGATCTCGGCGTAATAGGCGGCCAGTTGCTGGCGCGTGACAGCGTTGTCGTGCAGGTACGGCGGGACCGTCAGCTTCGCGGGATCATAGCGGTCCTGGGGTCCGCGCGTCCAAGGGCCGTGGGGGTTGCTGGAGGCAAAGACGAACAGCCAGGGCTGGCCCCGGTCGCGGGTCATGAAGGCCCGGGTCGGTGGTAAGTCGTCCTCGCCGCGGATATGCTCATACGGAAACGTCGCGGGCGGGCCGACGTGCGTCTTGTTCTGCAACGCGACGCGGTAGCCGCGTTCCTTGAAGTGGGTGAACATGCTCCTGGTGCCGTCGTAGGCCCGCGTGTGGTTCGGATAGGCGCCGGCGCGGACGCAGTAGAGCCCGGTGTACAGCGCATGGCGCGAAGGCGAACAGGTCGTCGCCGGCGTGAACATGCTCTGCAGGTACATGCCTTCCGAGCGGAGCCGGTCGATGTTCGGCGTGTGGACCTCGCGGTTGCCCGTGAACCCCAAATCGCGCCAACACAAATCGTCGGCGACAATCAGCAGGAAGTTCGGTCGCTCCGCCGCAAAGAGCCCATCCGTCAAGACCAGGCACAGCCACGTCATCAGCAATAATCTGGATAATCTGCTCATTACCTTGTCCCTTCCTTTTAACCGCGTGGCGCGGAAATCCGAAATCCGAAACTCGAAACAAATTCAGAATTTGAAATTCCAATATCCAAAACCACGGACCGGGCTCTGCCCGTTTTGCATTTTCTTCCGTTTCAATCATTGGGACTTGTTTCGGATTTCGATATTCGAATTTCGAACTTTCCCGTAATCGGCGCCGCTGAGGCTGCGCTCGACGGACCGCTGCCACGCGTGCAGCGCGGCGGTCATTGTAGCGACGAGGTCGGGATGCCGCGAGGCAATGTTGGTCTCTTCGCCGGGGTCGGCGGTCAGATCGTAGAGCTCGATCTCGGTTTTTCCCTTTTGATCGTTCGTGTGGAGCTTGTAGCGGGCGGTGGTCCAGGCGGCCTCGCCGCCGAAATCGCGCGTCTTCGCCACCGGGTGCTGGAAGTTGAGAAAATCGATCGCAGGGTTGCGCGTCGTGGGCGTGGTGCCCCGGGTCAGCTCGGGGTCCATCCAGCGCTCGTTCTTGCGCTCCGTCCCGGCGGCGTACTTCCAGAACCCGATGGGCCGGGGCCGCTCCTGCATGGTATCGTCCACGATCAGGCGCTTGAGACTCAGACCGTCGATAGGCCGCTGCGGGTCGGGCGACTGGAGCCCGAGGAGATCGAGCAGCGTCGGAAAGATATCCGAGCTGACGCACGGCACGTTCGAGACCCGGTGCCGTCGGACGACGGCGGGCCACTCGACAATGCCGGGCACGCGGAGGCCGCCCTCATAGAGCGAGCCCTTGTTGCCGCGAAAGCCGCCGTCGTGCGGATCGCGGCGGCGCGGGATCGGCGTGCCGTTGTCGGACGAGTACCACAGCAGCGTGTT
>VGYL01000086.1 GCA_016872975.1 Planctomycetota bacterium | reverse complement strand
ATTCCAGAGGCACAGGACCCATGAATGCCTCCTGAGACGAGCCAGTCGGCACACGTATGGTACCCTATCGCCCGCGGGCAGTTCAAGCGCATCTGTGCGCTCGTACATAAGTCATTGTCTTGTATATGCTTAGGTAAAACCGTGTGCCGGCTGCCCCCGGGGAAAACCGCATTTGGCGCTCACGGCGGCCGATTCCTGAGTCCGCCGCACCCGCGGTTTTTTTGCGTCTTTTTGTGCAGGGTTCCCCTTAATCCTTATAGGACAACGGTTTACATTCACCCTCGACGGGATGGTGGAACACGGAATCCTGGAATGATGCGGCGTTCGGCCGGCCGGAAGTCGGGTAGTCCAGGGGGGTCATCCCCATCGCCTCTCGCAGACCCGAAGGCGCGGATTTCCCGCATCCGGTTCCCCTCCCCCGAAAGATGGGGCTCCCCCAGAGATGCTCACCCCGGCTACAGATACTCACGTCGTTCCAAAGATACTCGCGTCTATCCAAAGATGCTCACCGGATTGTGTTGAGCATCTTTGGTGGCGCCGTCGATTTGGAGGGCACCGTTCCGGCACGAAAACCGTTGCGGCCCCGGCTGATCCTCACCTGTCACCCCTGCGCTGCTTCTCCTACCTCCTTTCGTCGCCCTGTGCTTTCCGGCGGCGTGTCCGCCGTACTGCCCCACCGCGCGGGCGTGCCTCCTGCCCCGCGTGGCCGACTGCTCCTTCTGCCTGTATCTCCCACCGCCGGACGGCCTGCCGCAGCACGCCGGCGCTGGTCGGTCTCCCTACATCTACATACACTCGGTCATACACGCATACGGCGGTAAGAATCTACTCGGCAAAATACCCGATCCTTCGTCTCCGAAGGCTGATTCAAGAAAAGGGGACATTCTGCTTTTCCCCGGACGGTGAAATGCAGGTATGATTGCGAGAATGCGGGTTGCCTCCGGCAATCCCGAGAAAGGATAAGACCATGTCAGATGTTTTGCCGATCGCAGAGGCCGTCGCCCGCCGGGCCGGGGCCATTGTTATGGAGGGGTTTGGCCGGGTACATCGTGTGCGGCAGAAAGGCGCGATCGATTTTGTCACGGAATTCGACCACCGCTCGGAAGAGGTGATCGTTTCGGCCCTGCAGAAGGAATTTCCGGATCATGCCATCCTGGCGGAGGAGACGGGTCTGCACCCCAGGACCGGTGAATATCAGTGGGTCGTCGATCCCATCGATGGCACGACCAACTTCGCGCATGGCCTGCCGCTCTTCGCCATCTGCCTGGGCCTGCTGCGCGGCAACGTGCCCGTGGCGGGCGTCATCTACGATCCGCTGCACGAGGAAATGTACTGCGCCGCCCTGGGACGAGGGGCTACTCTCAACGGCCGTCCCATCCGTGTTTCCTCCCAAGCGGACCTGGGCCAAGCCTTCCTGGCCACGGGCTTCGCCTACGATATCCGCACCAATCCCCGGAACAACCTGGCCCAGTTCGCCCAATTCCAACTGCGGACGCAGGGTGTACGGCGTCTGGGTTCGGCCGCGATCGATTGTGCGTGGACCGCGCTGGGGAGACTGGACGGCTATTGGGAGTTCGGCATCGAGCCCTGGGACGTCGCCGCTGGCGGCCTCCTCGTCCGCGAGGCCGGCGGCCGTGCCACCTCCACCGACGGCGACGAGGACTTCCTCCCGACAGGCACCATCGTCGTCTCGAACGGCCTGCTGCACGAGCAGATCCTCCGCGTCCTGCGCGAAGGCGACACCGCGCCTTTGCCGGAACAGTAGCTCTAACGAATTCTGACGAGCAAGTTCGGTAATGTGTAGGGTGGGGCTTGCCCCACCGCTTTCCTTGGGTCCGGCTTCCCGGTGGGGCAAGCCCCACCCTACAACCACACGTTGCCTGGCGCGAGGCACATCGACGAAACGGCGGGTGCGGCGCGATTACCGGTCTTGTCCGTCAAAATTCACTAGGCGGGTCCAACAGTCCGACCTTCCCCTCTTTTCGTGTTCATAGGAGGATGACGATTAAGACCGGCCCACGCACCCTCAGTGGGGGGACTCTTCTCGACGAAGGACCTCCACAAGCTGAGCGATGAGAATGGGAATCTTGTTCACCGCCACATCCTCGTCCAACATATGGCGCGGGTATTCAAGCGGCGACCGAGACATATTCGACTTCCTTGAGGATATGAGGCCCGATATGAGGGCTGAGCGATTCCGGCGTGATCAGCTCCACACGCCGTCCCAGCACTTCTTCCAGCAGAAAAGACAGTTGCATGAAGTGATCGAATGTCTTCTGGCCGGGCGCAAACTCGACCAGGACATCGACATCGCTGTCGGCCCTCGCTTCATCCCGAACGAAGGAGCCGAAAAGTCCCAGCCGGCTCACTCCCAAAGATCGAAGGGCCGATTGGTTGGCCAGAATCGCTCGGATTACATCCTCTCTGCTCCCAACGGCATCCGCCATGGTGGTCGTCAACTCCTAACGTTGCATCTTTGCCTCTTGCTCCTCCTCCTTGCGAACCATCCTGCGAAGACTGATTGCAGTGTACCAGAGCCGCTGCTCCTGTCAATCGGGGGTTTGCCTCTCCGAGTAGAAACACGGACGGACCCTGTCTTACCAGGGAGCCGTCCGACTCCTTGCAGGCATGCACACTCGACGTACGACCCATCGTCTTCCCGCACCGTCGCACTTCACCGTTCGCTGGGCCATTTGGTGGAATTCGCGTGACAGGGCAGACGGCCGATGAGAGAATGGTGGCAATTGGGCCGCTGGTTGGCTCTTCTACGACACGTTGGAGGAAAGACATGCGTACGCATACACGCAGGGATTTCTTGAAGGCTTTGGGGGCGGGTGCGGCCTGGTTGGCGGTGGCGGACGGCGCCAAGGCGCAGGAGCAGCGAACCTGGAAACGGCCGAATATTCTCCTGGCGATTTCCGACGACCAGTCGTGGCGGCATGCGTCGGCGTACGGGTGCACCGGGATCAAGACGCCGGCGTTTGACCGGGTGGCGAAGGACGGGGTGCTGTTTACGAATGCCTTTGCGGCGTCGCCGGGATGCAGCCCATCCCGGGCGGCTCTGCTAACGGGGCGGAACTGCTGGCAGCTCGAGCATGCGGGGACGCACGCGAGCGAATTCCCGACGAAGTATGCGTGCTATCCGGACTTGCTGGAAGCGGCCGGTTACTTCGTGGGGTATACCGGCAAAGGGTGGGGGCCGGGCAACTGGAAGGTGTCGGGCCGGACGCGGAATCCGGCGGGGGACAGTTTCAGCCGGCTCACCAACGACAGCCCGCCAGGTATTTCCGATGTGGACTATGCGGCGAACTTCCAGGACTTCCTGTCGAAGCGGCCGGCCGGCCAGCCGTTCTGCTTCTGGTACGGGGCGCACGAGCCGCACCGCGTCTATTCCAAGGGCCTCGGGCTCAAGCAGGGAAAGAAACTGGCGGACGCCGAGGTGCCGCCGTTCCTGCCGGATGTGCCGGAGGTGCGGTCCGATATTCTCGACTACTACGTGGAGATCGAGTGGTTCGACATGCATCTGGGCCGGATGATCGCGATGCTGGAGCAGGCCGGCGAGTTGGAGAACACGCTGATCGTTGTCACGGGCGACAACGGGATGTCGTTTCCGCGGGCCAAGGCGAACGTGTATGAGTATGGGGTGCACATCCCGATGGCGGTAAGCTGGCCGGCGGCAGCGCCGGGCGGGCGGACGGTGGAGGACCTGGTCGGGTTCACCGATCTGGCGCCGACGTTTCTGGAGGCGGCGGGGGTGAAACTGCCGGCGGGCGATTTCCCGATGGCGGGGCGGAGCATGATGAACATTCTCACGAGCCGCCGCCAGGGACGGGTGGACCCGGCGCGGATCGCGGTGTTCAGCTCACGGGAGCGGCATTCGAGCTCGCGATACCAGAACCTGGGGTACCCGCAACGGTGCCTGCGGACTCAGGAGTATCTGTACATTCGCAACTTCCGGCCGGAGCGCTGGCCGGCGGGGGCACCGCAGAAGTACGATGCGCCGGGCAAGCTCGGACCGATGCACGACGGCTATCATGACATCGACGGCTGTCCGACCCTGGACTACATGATCGCGCAGCGCGACGACGCCCACGTCGGGCGGCTCTTCCATCTGGCAGTAGACAAGCGGCCCGCGGAAGAGTTGTATCACGTGGTGAAGAATCCGGGGTGCCTGACGAACCTGGCGGACGATCCGGCGTTGGCGACGGTCAAGAAGGACTTGGCGGCGGCCCTGGAGCAGTATCTGCGGCGAACGGGGGATCCGCGCATCCTCGGGACCGGGGAGATCTTCGAGACGTACCAGCGCTACAGCCCCATCCGGGAGTTCCCGGCGCCGGGCTTCTCAGACGGTGTGTGAGAAGCCATCTCAGTGATGGGTGGCAGCGGCAAGCGGAGTCTTCGGAGCTTGCCGATGGTTTCGTCCCTCCGCCATCGGCAAGGCCTGCGCAAAGCCTACGGCCTTGCCGCTGCCACCCGTGGTATCCTTCGGGAGACAAGCTCGGTGAGTGGCCCGATGACACAGCATATGATCGGAGAAGGGCTTCGCGGGGTGTGGCACGCGAAATGGAGGCCAACCGTAGTAAGGCGTGGAGGGAAACAGGTGAGACTATCGCAAGACGCACTGATCTCTGCTGGTCTGCACGATCTGGATGATCGAAACGGCCACCGACGCAACGAAGTTTATTGCGATGTACCCGGACAAAAGGTAGAGCGAAGATGAAGCACCAGTTGTTTGAAGAGGTTGTCTTGCGGACGGATATCGCGGAAAAGGGGTTGAAAAGGGGGGATGTCGCGACCGTGGTGGAACATCATCCAGTGCCCGCCGGCGAGGACGGTTACTCCCTGGAGGTGTTCAATGCGCTGGGTGACACGATTGCGGTGATCACCGTGCCCGAGTCCTGCATTGAGTCGCTGACAGAGGACGAGGTCTTCAGTGTCCGTTCGTTCGCAACGGGATCGTGATACGGGGGGCGGCCGTGTGCCGCTACTGTTCTGCTCGGAGACGGTGGGCTCGGCACACCGTACGAAATCTGCGCTCCAGGTTGTTGCGTTGGGCTCACAACGACAGGATCGGCGAGCCGCAAGGGAAGATCATTCCCACTCGATGGTGGCGGGGGGTTTGCTGGAGATGTCGTAGACGACGCGGTTGACGCCGCGGACCTCGTTGATGATCCGGCTGGAGATCGTGCTCAGGACCTCGTAGGGAATCCGCGAGAAATCGGCGGTCATGAAGTCGGTCGTGTCGACGGCGCGGATCGCGATGACGTTCTCGTAGCTCCGCTCGTCGCCCATGACGCCGACCGTCGAGACCGGGACCAGGACCGTCAGGGCCTGCGAGATCTTGCGGTACAGGCCCGCGGCCTTGATCTCGTCGATCAGGATCTCGTCGGCACTACGGAGGACTTCGAGCTTGGCCGGCGTGATTTCCCCCACCACGCGGACGCCCAGGCCCGGCCCGGGGAAGGGGTGCCGCCAGACGAGGTCTTCGGGCAGGCCCAGGTACTCGCCGACGACGCGGACCTCATCCTTGAACAGGTCCCGCAGGGGCTCGACCAGCTCGAACCCGAGGTGGGCGGGCAGGCCGCCGACGTTGTGGTGGAGCTTGATATTGGCGGCGGGGGCGCACGTGGCGAGGGCATCTTGCCCTTGGAGCGAAGGCGGGACGCCTTCGGCACACGCGGGCGGGGACGCCCGCGACGCGGCGCCGGACTCGATCACGTCTGGGTAGAGCGTGCCTTGGGCGAGGAATTTGGCGTTGGGGATTTTGCCGGCCTCGGACTTGAAGGCCGCGATGAACTCGGCGCCGATGATCTTGCGTTTTTGTTGCGGGTCGGTCACGCCGGCCAGGGCCGCGAGAAACTGGCTGGACCAGTCGACGACGTGCAGGTCCATGCGGAAGTGGTCGCGGAAGGTCGCGACGATGCTCTCGCGCTCGTTGCGGCGGAGCAGGCCGTTATCGACGAGGATGCAGACGAGCTGGTCGCCGATGGCTTGATGGAGCAGGGCGGCGGTGACGGAGGAATCGACGCCGCCGCTGAGGCCGCAGATGACCGTGGCGTCGCCCACCTGCCGGCGGACGGCCTGGACCGTCTCGGCGACGAAATCGCTCATCTTCCAGTCGCCCGAGCAGCCGCAGATGCGATAGAGGAAGTTCTTGAGGATCTCCGGGCCTTTGGGGGTGTGGCTGACCTCCGGGTGGAACTGGACGCCGTAGAATCGCTTGGCCGCATGGCGGACGGCGGCCCAGGGGCAGGTCTTCGTCTCGGCGAGCTTGACGAACCCCGGGCCGGGATGGGCGACCTGGTCGCCGTGGCTGGCCCAGACGAGGGTCTCATCGGGCAGGGCCGCGAAGAGGTCGCTCTTGTCGAGGATCGCCAAACCGGCCCGACCGTACTCGCGGCTGCGGGCGGGAATCACCTCGGCCCCGAGCATCCGGCTGCCAAGCTGCATGCCGTAGCAGATGCCGAGGACCGGCACGCCGAGCTCGAAGATCCGCTCGTCGCAGCGGGGGGCGCTCGCCTCGTAGACGCTGGCAGGCCCGCCGGAGAGAATGATGCCTTTGAGCGGCAGCTTGGCCAATTCCCCGGCAGGCGTGCCGGCCGGGAAGATGCGGGAATACACGTTGTGCTCGCGGACCCGGCGGGCGATCAGTTGGATGTACTGACTGCCGAAGTCCAGAATGGCGATCATTTCCCGGATCATACTCAGTTCTCGAACGGCAGGCTCGCCGAGTAGTTCGGGGCTTCCTTGGTGATCTGGATGTCGTGGGGATGGCTTTCGCTGACCGACGCCATGCTCACGCGGACGAAGCGGCCCCTGGTCATCAGCTCCTGCATGTTGCGGGCGCCGCAGTAGCCCATGCCGGCCCGCAGGCCGCCGACGAGCTGGTAGATGAAATCGCTCAGCGAGCCGCGGTAGGGCACCCGCCCCTCGACCCCTTCCGGGACGAGCTTGCCGATCTCGGTCGTGCTGGACTGGCCGTAGCGCTCCGCCGAGCCTTTGACCATGGCGCCGAGCGAGCCCATGCCCCGGTACTCCTTGAACTGGCGGCCCTTGTAGATCACCAGTTGGCCGGGGCTTTCCCGCAGGCCCGCGAACAGCGAGCCGATCATGACGCACGAGGCCCCGGCGGCGATTGCCTTGGTGATGTCGCCGGACTGGCGGATGCCGCCGTCGGCGATGACCGGGATGCCCTGCTTCTGGGCCGCTTGGGCACAGTCCATGATGGCGGAGACCTGCGGCACGCCCACGCCGGAGATGATGCGGGTCGTGCAGATGGCGCCCGGTCCGATGCCGACCTTGACCGCATCGGCCCCGGCGTCGATCAGCTCGCGGGCGGCGTCGCCGGTGGCGATATTGCCGGCGATCACCTCGATCTCGTAGTCTTTCTTGATCTTGCGGACGGTATCGACGACGTTCTGGGAATGTCCGTGGGCGGTATCGACGCAGACGACATCGACATCCGCCGCGATCAGGGCCTCGACGCGCTCGTAATCGTGCACGCTGACGGCGGCCCCGACCCGCAGCCGGCCGCGCTGGTCGCGGGCGGCCCGCGGATACTGCTGTACGCGGTCGATATCCCGCATCGTGATCAGCCCGGCCAGCTTGCCCTTGCCGGTGACCAGGAGCAGCTTCTCGACCTTGTGCTTCTGCAGGATCTCCTTCGCCTGCTCCAGCGTGGTGCCCGCCGGCCCGGTCACGAGGTTGGTCTTGGTCATCACCGTGCTGATCTCGACCCCGTAGTCGCGGAGGAACTTGAGGTCGCGGCGGGTCAGAATGCCGACCAGCTTCTTGCCCTCGACGATCGGGATGCCCGAGACGTTCTGCTCGGCCATCAGTTCCTGGGCCCGCCGGACCGGGTCGCGCGGCGAGAGCGTGACCGGATCGAGAATGACCCCGTGCTCGGACCGTTTGACCTTGGACACCTCGCGCCGCTGCGCCTCGATCCCGAGATTCTTGTGGATGATGCCGACCCCGCCTTCCTGGGCCAGCGCGATGGCCAAGGCCGCCTCGGTGACCGTATCCATGGCCGCCGAGACGATCGGAATATTGATCGGAATCCGGGCGGTGAGCTTCGTGCTCGTATCGGCCTGGCTGGGCACGAAGTCGCTCTTGCCCGGAACCAGCAGGACATCATCGAAGGTAATGCCTTCGGCGACAATTTTGTTGTTGTTCATCGGTGGCTCCAATCATGCTTCCACTCCCCTGACTCTCGTTAAACACGCGACTATAATGGCGGGCCCGATGGCCGTCAAACATTTCGAATAGGGCGCCGGCTGCAGGGTGCATGACCGTTGTTGCGCGGTTCGGAGTTCCGCCTTTAGGCGGGTTTGAGAGTCTTCCGGCGCAGCCGGCTCCATTTGAGGCGGAGGCAGGACTTCAGAGGCTGTCCGGACTGTTTGACCCGCCTAAAGGCGGAACTCCGAACATCGCCGGAGTGGCGCAACAACGGTCATGCACCCCCGGCCGCAGCCCAGGAACAGGCAAAGGCGCGCCCTGCACGGCGCGGAGGGAACCGGCGTCAAATTCAAATGTCCAAAGAGAGTGCGGCGACTGCGCCCCGGGGGCCGCGGCCGGTATACCCAGAAGGCTTGCAGGGACCGCGGCGCGAGGGTAATATGGAGAATGCCCATTTTGACACGAACACGGGGCCGCCCGAGTCAGTAGCAACGAACAAGATCTGTAGGTGGTCGCGGTTATCGGAACCGGGCCCAGCAACCGTTGGAGAAGTGGAGAACGCGTATGACTATCTCGAAGAGCATCATCCTGACCCTCGTTGTGTCCGGCGGTCTGGTGGCAGGAACCTTGCTGGTGGCCGGCTACGCGGACAAGCCGCAAACGCCCGCGAAGGCGGATTGCCCGATGCGGTGCGAGAAGTGCCCGTTGCCGCCCGGTGCGGCCTGCTGCCAAGCCGATAACCCGGACGGCTGCACTCGTCCGAAGGCCTGTGCGGGTCTCGAAACGGAAAAACCCTGTGGACTCCAGCCGGCCGGTTGTTGTCCGTCCGAGGCCCCGGCGGCTCCTGTCACCGCCTCGGAGGTTGCGGGCTGTCCCATGGGGGGGTGCCCGCACACGAAGTGATCCCTCGCTTGCAGGCGAGAGAGGAATCATGCCTGCCGTGTCCAATTCCGGGAGGAGTTGCGGCACGGCTGTATCGGAGTAACGTAACGGCGGGCAGGTAGCCTCACCGGGTAAGTCCTCCATGCCTGCCCGCCGGTTCATTCCCTTGACTCACGAGCCGCCGGCGACCCATCGCGCCGGCGCGCCCGGAGACTGTCTGTCCTTCGTTTGACCGCCGCGCCGGCACCGGCCGGCCGCCACGCCTATCGTCATATCCCTTATGTTGGGCGACCCCCGGGGAGCCACGACTGCACGATTGGAAAATCTCGCGGGATCTGCAAGAAACTGGGGAACGCGCGGGCACCCGGAGCGTCCAAGAGAATAGCGAATGACTCGGTTTAACGGCGTTCGCTGAAACGAATTCGAGCCACACACCGGGCGGGCAGGCATCAAGTCCTCCGTGTCAGCCCGCCAGCCAGCAGGGAAGCTGGCTTTTTTTCTGCGCTGTGATTTCCTGCTTTCCGCCGAGGTCCGGTGTTTCCGTTGGGAGAGGGCCGACGGGCACCGGCGGTGCAAAGCAACAGTGGGGTGCCGCCCTGGGTTTCCCGTGCCGCCGGATCGTTCGTGGCGCGGTGACATCAACGGCACCCCATGTTGAGGCGATTCCCGCCGGGCAGATGTAGATGGGAAAAGCTGCCTCCTGATGAATTTTGACGAGCCGGTTCGGTAACGTGTAGGGTGGGGCTTGCCCCACCGTTTTCCTGGTGGGGCAAGCCCCACCCTACAGCCACACATTGCCTGGCGTAAGAGGGCGGTCTTCTCTTGTGAATTCTCTCCCGTCCGGGCGCAGGATTCCAGGAGACCTGGCGAATACAGGGTTGCAGGGCCGCCATTGGCCCTGGACGCCAAGGCCTGACAGGGCACAGGAAGGAGCAGAACCATGATTCGTTTCCAATGCCGCCATTGTGGACACCCGCTCAACGCCCCTGGGACTGCCGCCAACCGCAAAGGCAAGTGTCCCAAGTGCCATGGCATCGTACGCATACCCATCCCCGCGCACGGGTTCGTTGGCGACCGCGCCACGGCCGGCCCGACCCCGGAGGCGTCTGCCATCAAGCTGCCCCGACTGGCAGCGGTGGGACTGAAGGGCGGGGATTGGCTCCGACCCGCGCGCAACGACCAGGGCCGGAGAATTCCCGCGTGATGGTGGAACATGAAGGTAAGCACACTCCGCTTCGCCGGAGCAGGAAAGGAGGTTGGCACATGAGCCGCTCGTGGAAGAACTCCTCACGGTGCATGAGTGGGGACACGATCGCGGACTCTTCCACCGGGATGATCCCGCGGCCATCAGGTATGCCAGGGTCAGCGGGAAAAGGAAGGAGATCGATACGACCGAACGGGCGGCGATGCTCCGCTACTGAGCTTCCTCCACGTGGGCCCCGCGCTCTTTACAGTCGGCGGCCTGGGATGTACCATCTGTCGGTCGTGTATGAATCGTCCCATCGTCTGTCCGGAGGATCGGATCATGCGCCAGAAGCTGAATCGTCGTCGTTTCCTGGGGGTGGCCGGGGCCGGGACCGCGGGGCTCATTCTGCCTTGGGGGAGCGGGAGCCCGGCCCACGCGGGCGCGAGCGCCGCAGCGGTGAACCCGCCGGCGGAATGGCTTGACCCGCCGCACGAGTTCTCGCAGGCGCCCTTCTGGTTCTGGAATGACGATCTGTCCGAGCAGGAGCTGTTGCGGCAGATGGAGGATTTCCGGGCGCACGGCGTGCACGCGTTCGTGATTCACCCGCGGGCCGGGCTGCCCAAGAGCATCGGCTGGCTCAGCGACCGGATGATCGAGCTGATGCGGTTTACGATCGAGCGGGCCGCCGAGCGGGACATGTGGGTGATCCTCTATGATGAAGGCATGTACCCGAGCGGCTCGTCCAGTGGCCAGGTGGTCGCCGAGAACCCGGCCTTTCGCACGCGGGGACTGGTCTGCATCGACCTCGATGAGGCCAAGCCCGAGACCCAGGTCCAGGGGGTGCGGATCGGCGGTGACGGCGCACCGGTCTTGGCACCGGGCCAGAACCTGGTCGCCACCGTGCGGCGCAAGAGCAATGGTCATCGGATCGCCGTCATCGACCGGGCGGCGGCGGAGGGACGCTCCGTGATTCGGGGTTTGCACTTTCTGCAGGACGACCCGCCGCGGCGGGCGGACCGCCGGGAGGTGCCGGAGAATCAGCCGCCGGGGGCGGATATCCTGAATCCCGAGGCGGTGGCCTGCTTCATCCGGCTGGTCTACCAGCGCTTCTGCGACGAGTTCCGGCCGCACTTCGGCAAGACGATCAAGGGGATCTTCACCGATGAGCCCTCGCTGCTGGCCCGGGGGGCCGAGCGCGGCATGGTCCCTGGGACCACCGGCATCCTGGAGCACGTCAACGCATTCCTGGAGTACGACTTCACCGAGCATCTGCCCGCACTGTGGTACAACGATGAGCCGGACGCCGCCCGGCATCGGCGGAACTACCACCGGGCGCTGGAGGCCCGGCTGGAAGAGACGTTCTATCGCCCGATCTCCACGTGGTGCGACGCGCACGGCACCTGCCTGACCGGCCACCCCATGGGCGGCGATGACATCGGTCCCCTGCGGCATTTCCAGATTCCGGGCCAGGACATCGTCTGGCGCTACGTCGAGCCGGACAAGCCCAGCGCCCTCGAAGGCGAGCAATCGACGCAGGGCAAGTGCGCCTCCTCGGCGATGATCCACCTGGGCCGCCGGCAGAACATGAACGAGTTCTGCGGGGCCTTCGGACACGACTTCACATTCGCGGAAATGCAGTGGCTGGCGAGCTGGCTGCTGGTGCGCGGCTGCAATCTGCTCGTGCCGCACGCGTTCTACTACTCGATTCGCGGCCCGCGGATCGACGAGCGCCCGCCGGACGTGGGGCCCAACAACACCTGGTGGCCGCGGTACAAGCCGTTCGCCGAGGCCACGTCGCGCCTGTGCTGGCTCAACACGGACGGCGCGCACGTCTGCGCGCTGGCGATTCTCGGCCTGAACGACTACCTGCCCTGGCGGGCCGCCAAAGTCTGCTTCCAGCACCAGCGGGACTTCAACTATATCGAAGCCCGCCACCTGTGGGAGGATGCCCGGGTGGACGGCGACGGCATTCGCCTGGCCGGGATGCACTATCGCGCCCTGATTCTCGAAGACGACCCGCCGGCGAAGGCGCAGCCGGCGATTGACCGATTGGCGAAAGCCGGGCGAATCCTGCGGTGGAACGAGCAGATGGGCGCCGCCGAGTTCATCGCCCGGATCGACCGCCTGATTCCGCCCGATGTGCAGGTCGCGCCGGCCGCCCCGGACCTCCGCGTGCGCCACGTCCGCAAAGGGGGCCTGGACTACTACCTGCTCTTCAACGAAGGCGCCGCCGCACTGGAACTGCGGCTGACCCTGTCGGTCCAGGGCCGGCGAGTTCTCCTGGACCCGCTCAGCGGCGGCCACAAACCGGTGACCGGCGACAGCCCCATCCAGCTTGCGGGGTATACGATGCAGGTACTGGCGGTTGCGTAGGACTGGGTACCACGCTTTCTCTTGTGCCGATGAGAGGAGGACACGCGATGCGCACGGCGTCCCTCCTGACTTGGCGCAGGAAAGCGACCCGGAGTACCGCTTGCAGGCGGGTCAGAGAGCCCTCCGGCGCCGCCGGCTCCACGTTCTGTGTGTTTCGACAGACTGTTTGACCCGCGTCAACGCGGTGCTCCGAACACAAGACTCTGATCCGCCTAATGAGTTTTGACGAACAAGCTTGGCAATCCGGACCGGCCGACGGCCGGTCTTCGTAGGGCGAGCGTCCCCGCTCGCCTAAGACGTCGTGCGAGGACGCACGACCTACGAAGAGGGCCCTTGCGGGCCTCTGGTTCAGCCATTACCGACGTTGTCTGTCAAAGTTCATGAGGGGGGCTCCGAGCCCGGAGGGCGAAAAACAGCAGCCCAGCGATTGATCGCTGGGTAATCCGGGCAAGAAACAAGACGAGTCCCGTAGGGACGAAAGAACCCCTCGGCTGGGCACCGGCTTTCTTTCGCCCCTGTGGGGCTTGGTGCCGTTTCGGACCTTGATACCTACCGTTGAAACGGCGGGCTATTGTCGGTCGTCCCTACGGGACTGTTGGGAGTCCCCGGCGCAGCCGGGATAAGTTCTTTGTCCGTGTTCCGCCGCCAACAGAGAGCACGCTCAAGCAGGGCTTGTGCGTGGCACCGGAAGCCGATACCAGGGATCTCTTGTGACGCCGGCCGCGCAGCGGCTCAACGACGCGCAATGACGGGGACGAGGCTCCGCCGGCAGAGGCGTTTCGGTCATTGGTGCTTTGGATTTTGAATTTGTTTGGAATTTGGAATTTGGGATTTGAGATTTCCCGTTCCGGGCGTGCACCGGAGCGATTGTTCGTACATCCGGTACGTCGTCGGGGTCATGCCGATCTGGTCGTAGGCCCGCTGGGCCACGTGGTTCGACTGTTCGACGTACAGGCGCAGGCCGCAGACTTCCGGATGCTGCAGGGCCTGTTCCTTGACGAAGTCATACAGGTGCTTGAAGACGCCGTGACGGCGGTGCGCCGGCCGGACGTAGAGACTCTGAATCCACCAGAAGCGGGCACTGCGCCAGTCGCTCCACTCGAACGTGATCAGCAGGCAGCCGACGACTTCACCTCCGGATTCGG
>VGYL01000085.1 GCA_016872975.1 Planctomycetota bacterium | reverse complement strand
CCAAGTTTGTCATGTGTATGGCGCTGTCCCTCGTGCGTGGTCTTGCGCAAGACGCACCCCGCACGACGCCGGCCGACATGCCCGACCCGCTGCAATATACCCCCGCCCCCGCCGCGCCTCAAGCCAAAAACCCCGAACGACGGCAGGGGAATGTGCGCCGCCTCCCGGGGCCGACTACGACCTCGCCCGCTGGGCAAGCGGATCACGGCACGCAGTACCCGGCGCCCCCAAGGGGGGGATGGCAAGAGTTCGGAGTACCGCCTTCAGGCGGGTCAAAGTGTCTTCCGGCGCAGCCGGCTCCGCCTCGCGTACACGCGGTACTCGTCACCCGCCAAACGGACCGCAGCACCCAATTGGCACGGGCACAGTAGGGTGTGCTCCGCACACCAAGAGACAATGCACCCGATAGAGGCGGTGTGCAGAGCACACCCTACCGCTTCTGGAAACCGGCCTTGTTCAAGCCCGGAAAATCGGCTACCATGCATTCTGGTCACGACCGAGTGGCCGGAGCGCGTTTGCGATGCGTGACCGGCTTGAGGGCTTGGAATCTTTGGGTTTGAAGGAAGGCAAGCGTGACGAAACGAAAGGATACCCGGCCGCCGTGCATTGCGATTTACTCCCTGTACGGCCCGAATGACCGGCTCGCCTCCAAGGTGGTGGTTGCCATCGCCCGGGAAGGGACGGACGATATCATCGCGCTGGAACGGTGGATGACCGGCAAGATGGACGTGCGCCAGGACAAGAAGATCGAGGGGCAGGTCCTGGCGTTTCTCCAGCAGTACAGCATCAAGCAGGTCATCACGACCGGGACGATCATCGGCTGTCCGCACGAGGAGGGCCAGGATTACCCGCGGGGCGAGGAGTGCCCCTTCTGCCCGTTCTGGAAAGGCCGCGACCGCTGGACCGGCGAGTTGAAGAAATGACCCGCTGAGGTCTACGGCGGAAACCAGGGGTTGTTCTGGATCGCTTCGAGGCACTCTTCGAGCGACAGGGCGTCGTAGACCTCGATCCACTGGCCGGTGTGTCGCATGTAGGCGAGGGCGAAGCGGTCGTCCCTGCGATACTCCAGGCGCGCGAATCGCTCCTCGAAGGACGGCGAGATCGCATCCGGGCCGGGGGAATTGTACGTCGTACAGAATATGCTCTTACGAGCACACTACAAACGGACTATGCGTCGTCGGGCTTTGTCTTGGGCCGGTAGGCTACTTCTTGTACGCGGCCGCCGGGTCGTAGATTTTCTGGGCGATCAGGGCAAGGGCGGTTTTGCTGGCCGGCTGTAAGGCCCGGTAGAAACAGGACTTGTAGCCGACGTGGCACTGGCCCTCTTCCACGGCGACCTTCAGGATCAGGCAGTCCTGGTCGCAGTCGACGAGGATCTGTTTGACGGTCTGGAAATGGCCGGACTGCTCGCCTTTGAGCCAGAGCTTGCCCCGGGAGCGGCTGAAATACGTGGCCCGGCCGGTCTCGATCGTGCGCTCCAGGGCCTCGCGGTTCATCCAGGCGAACATCAGGACCTCGCCGGTCTCGGCGTCCTGGGCAATGGCCGGGATCAAACCCTGGGCGTCAAACTTGGGTGTAAACTGCAAACCTTCTTCTACGTTCCGTGAATCCAAAAGGACCTCCGAATCTGCGATTTCCTGCTTGGCTTGGCCGGCCCTAAATAGTAAATAATAAATAGTAAATTGTAAATGCCAAGGGATTTTGCTTTGCAGGACGCCCCAAACGCTGCCAGGAAGAGCCACGTTTCGTTGATCGCCCGTATTGCGGTTGCGACACTGGCACTTTTATGGGTCGTTCGGGGGCAGGACTGGCGGGAGCTGGCGGGGGTTTTCCGAAACCTGAACCCATGGTGTTTTGCGCTGACTCTGGTAGTCTACACCGCGGCCCAGATGATCATCGCCGTTCGCTGGTGGCTGTTGTTGCGGGCCCAGTCGATCTATATCGAGGCGTTGGCGGCCCTGCGGCTGTTCTTTCTGGGGCTCTTCTACAACAATTTGATGCTGGGGTCGGTTGGAGGCGACCTGCTCAAGGCCTGGTATGTGACGAAACACACGGATCGGCGCCTGGAGGGGGCGTTGAGCGTCTTCGTGGATCGGGCCATCGGGCTGATAGGGACGTTCCTGCTCGCGGCTTTGGCCTATGTGCTGTGGGTCCGGGGACACATCGCCGCCCGGTCCGGGGCCCGGGAGGCGGGCGCACCGGGATGGGTTTCGCAGCACAAGGGGGTGATAGCGCTGGGGACCGCCGTGGCAGTCGCGGCGATGCTCGCCTTTCTGTTGCTGCATCCGGCGGGCCGCGCCCGCCTGGCGCGGGCGGCGGCAGGGGCCCGGTGCCGCGGTATTTCCCTCCTGCGGCGAGCGAAAGACGCCATCGTGGTGTATTGTTCGAGGCCCTGGACCCTGGTGTGGGCCCTGATTCTCACGCTGGCCGGGCAGAGCTTCGTGATCGTGGCCTTCTGGCTGCTGGGCAGGAACCTGGGCATCGACGCGGCACTGCGGTACTACTTCGTGGCCTTTCCGCTCGGGTGGGTCGTCGGCGCCCTCCCGATCAGCATCGCGGGGATGGGCATCACGGAGTTGGGCACGGTGGGGTTCTTCTGCTATCTGACGGGAGCGCCGCGCGAAAGCGTCCTGGTCCTCGTGTTCTGCCAGAGGTTTGTCTGGGTCCTGGCCTCTCTGCCCGGGGGGCTGGTCCACCTGCTTGGCACCCATCTGCCGCAGGGGGAGATTTCTATTGACGGCCCGGAGCGTACGAATTAGGCTATCGGCGTCAGGCGCCGCGCCGTGCATTCGGATTTCGGGCTCTCATGGTTGGCGGCCAATAAGCCGTTAGGGATGAATATCGGTAGACGCTTTAAGTACTATTTCTTCCGTGGGTTAGCGGTCCTGCTGCCGACGATGCTGACCCTGTGGATCTTGGCTTGGGGATATGTCTTCGTTCAAGCCAATATCACGGTGTATATCAATCGTGGGCTGGTCTGGGTCATTCAGAAGGGCCAGGGTGCGAACGGCGTGCCGAAGGCCACGTTGGAGGCCATCCTCGTGCATGGCACGGCGGGCTCCGTCGTGGGGTTTTTGATCGCTCTGGCCATCGTGGTCCTGGTCGGGGCGCTGCTGGCCAGCGTGGTCGGCCGGGCCTTATGGCGTATGGTCGAGGTGTTCATTTTGAATACCCCCCTCTTGCGGCGGGTCTTTCCGTACGTCAAACAGGTGACCGACTTCGTCCTCTCGGACCAGGACCAGAAGAAGATGTTCTCGCGGGTGATCGCCGTGGAATATCCCCGCCGGGGCCTCTGGTCCCTCGGATTCGTGACCGGGTCGGGGCTGCGGAAGATCGCCGATGGCTGTGAGAAAGAGCTCCTGACGGTGATGGTGCCCAGTTCCCCCACACCGGTCACGGGATACGTGATTGTGGTGCCCAAAGAGGAAACGATCGCCTTGGACCTGACCGTGGAAGAGGCGTTCCGGTTCCTCGTCAGCGGCGGCGTGATTGCCCCGGAGCACGGCCAGCCCACCGTGGTCTCGCTGCCGCCGACCTGCGGGGCCGCCTGACGGCCGACAGGACGACGACGAACGTCTGTAACCAGGATCTTGATTAAGGAGGTCAGAATTGCGGTTTACGATCACAGGCAAGCACATTGCGATCACCGAGGCGATTCGGGAGTACGCCCAGGAAAAGACGGCCAAGTTGCCGCGGTACTATGACGGCGTCAGCCAGGTCGAGGTGATCGTCGACAGCAGCCGCGGGGCGAACAAGGTGAGTGTGGAAATCATAGCACGAGGAGAGCATGGGATCGTCTTCGTCGCCACCGAGGCGGGCGACAGCGCCTTGGCGTGCATCGACGGGGCGGTCCACAAGCTCGAACAGCAGCTTCGCAAGAAGAAAGCGAAGGAACGAGACGACAAGCACATGGGGCAAGGCAGCAGTTCCGCGGGGCCGACACAATTGTAGCGGCCCCGCCTATGGATGGTTGGATGGTTGCGGTATAGGACTGGACGAAAGATGAGATTCGATGAGTTTGTGTGTTTCGAGGCGACCGTTTCGGAATTGCAGGCCACGGATCGGGATGGGGCGATCACCGAGTTGATCGCCGCGCTGGTGGCGGCGGGCAAGATCCCGAGTGAATCCGCCAAGGATGTGACCAAGGCTGTCATCAAGAGAGAGAATGAGGCCAGCACGGGCATGGGCAAGGGCGTGGCCGTGCCGCACGTCAAGCACGCGGCCGTCAAGAACGTGCTGGCCGCGATCGGCCAGAGCAGCACGGGGATCGATTTCGCCTCCCTCGATGAGCAGCCGGTCTACTCGGTCATCCTGCTGATCAGCCCCGTCAACAATCCCGACAAGCACCTGCAGGCCATGGAAAACGTCTTTCGCCACCTCCAGAAGGAGAAGTTCCGCAAGTTTCTCCGGCAATCCCGGCAGCCGGCGGAGTTGGAGGATCTGCTCCGCGAGGCCGACGAGAACCCCTCGTGGTGAGCCGGTCTGGGAAGGCCGTGGGGCGGCCAGACCCGGTGGGCCAATGGGAGAAACGGTCTTGGAGAAACTGGTTTGCGAAACAACGCTGGAGATCAAGAACGCTGAAGGTCTCCATATGCGCCCCGCCATGCAGTTCATCGATCTGGCCAGCCAGTTCGATTGCAAGATCACCGTCAGCAACGCGGACCGGGTTGCGGATGGAAAAAGCATCATGCAGGTGAGCATGCTGGAAGCCACCTGCGGGACCCGCCTGCAGGTGCGGGCGGAAGGCCCCGATGCCGACCGCGCGCTCGAAGCTTTGCGCGAGCTCGTGGAGGTGCGGATGTTCGGAGAGCCGCCTCCCTAGGGCCGGGGTAACGAAAAAATGAAGGGTGAGTGGGCCGGCACAGGGCAGAGGGGGCCTTGAGGCGGCCGGAGCTCAAAACGAATCCGGCATGGAGATCAAGAAGGGAATTGCGGTCTCGCCGGGGGTGGCGATCGGTAAGTCGCTCATCGTGGACTCCGAGGACTACCGGATCCCGCGGCGGGAAATTGAGCCCTCGCAGAGGGTCGAGGAGATCCAGCGCGTACGCAACGCCTTTCACGAGGCCACCGAGGAGCTGGATGCCCTGGAACGCGGCCAGGACGAAGCGACCGGCGGGCGCATCAAGGACATTTTCGCGGTGCACCTGCGGTTCCTGCGGGACCGCAGCCTGCGGCGCCGCATCACGGACATGGTCCACACGCAGTCCGTGACGGCCGAGTACGCGGTCTCGACGGTTCTGCGGGAGATCGCTGCGCACTTCGAGACGAACGTCAAAGACACGTACATCAGCGAGCGGGCCGCGGATATCTACGACATCGAGCGGCGTCTGCTGCGACGCCTGCTGGGGACCAAACGCGAGGACATCCTGCACCTGCGCGAGGAAGTCATCGTGGTCGCGCGGCAGCTCAGCCCCACGCAGACGGCCGGCTTCAACCGCGATTACGTCAAGGGGATCGCCTCCGACGCCGGCGGCCGGACCAGCCACGCCGCCATCGTCGCACGCTCTCTGGGCATTCCCGCGGTCGTCGCCCTGGAGGACCTGACCGAGATCGTCCGCGGCGGCGATCGGGTGATCATCGACGGCAATCGCGGCATCGTCATCGTCAACCCGGACCAAGAGACGATCCGCCAGTACGAGGTCTACTCCCGCGAGTTCCTCGCCCTCGAGCACAAGCTCGATTCGCTCCGCGAGAAGCCCGCGACGACCCGGGACGGCGTCCGGATCTCGCTGCTCGGCAACATCGAGTTCCCCGACGAGGCCCACCTGGTGCTCGAAAAGGGCGGCGAAGGCGTCGGTCTGTACCGGACGGAGTTTCTCTACCTCAACCGGACGACCGAGCCGGTCGAGCAGGAGCAGTACGAGGCCTACGCCGAGGTGGCCCGGGTCTTCAAGAACAAACCGGTCGTGATCCGCACCTTGGATCTCGGGGCGGACAAGTATACCCAGAGCCGCCGCCTGGCGCCGGAGCCGAACCCGTTTCTCGGCCTGCGCTCCATCCGCTTCTGCCTGCAGAACCTCTCGATGTTCAAGACGCAGCTTCGCGCCATTCTGCGGGCGTCCGTCCTGGGCCAGATCAAGATCATGTTCCCGCTGATCACGAGCGTCCAGGAGCTGATGCAGGCCCGGATGATCGTGCACGACGTGATGGAGGATCTGGACGAGGAGAACATCCACTACAACCGGAACATCGAGCTCGGCGCGATGATCGAGACGCCCTCGGCGGCCCTGACGGCCTCGACGCTGGCCCGGGACGTGGATTTCTTCAGCATCGGGACCAACGATCTGACGCAGTACACGCTGGCGGTGGACCGGGGCAACGAGCTGGTGTCGCCGCTGTACTCGGCGGCCGATCCGGCGGTGCTGCGGCTGATCCGGATGATCATCCAGGACGCGAACAAGGCGCGGATCGACGTCTCGGTCTGCGGCGAGACCGCCTCCGAGCCGGAATACGTCATGCTGCTGCTGGGCATGGGCATCCGGACGCTGTCCCTGACGCCGCCGATGGTCCCGGAGATCAAGCAGGTCATTCGCTCCGTCACGATCGAGGACTGCAACCATCTGACGCGCACCGTGCTGGGCATGAACTCGGAGCGGCAGATCTCCGGCTATCTGCGCGCGACCGCGAGGAAGATTCTGCCGGAGGCCTTTTGAAGGGATGAAGGATCATGGCTGATGGATGAAGCACGGGCAATCATCCGGTTCCGGGTGGCAGGGACGCTGCGGTTTCTCTCCCATGCGGAGATGGCCCGCGTCTGGCAGCGGGCCTTGGCCCGGGCGGCCCAGCCCTCTTTGTCCAGCAGGGGGCTGGACAAAGAGGGCTGGGCGGTACGGTACTCGCAGGGATTCAATCCGCATCCGCGCCTGTCCCTGCCGCTGCCGCGTCCGGTGGGGGTGGAGGCGGACGACGAGCGGCTTGTCGTCCGGCTGGACGAGGCCGGCGCCGGCACGTTTCCGGATCGGGCCGAACGGGAAACGGCCCTGAAGCAGGCGCTCGCGGAACAGATGCCGGGGGGGATCGAAATCCTGGCGGTGGACCTGGTGCCGGCCGGCGCCTCGGCGCAGCCGCAGACGGCCGAATATGTCTTCCCTCTGCGGGTGGAAGAGAATCCGGGCCTGGTGGAACGATTGCGGGAGGCGGCTGCGCAGGTGATGGCCGGGGACCGTTGCCTCGTGGAGCGAGCGGCGGCGGAAGGTCGAGCGGCACGCCCCGTCGATGTCCGGCCCTTTCTCGAGTCGATTCGCGTGGAGAAGGGGGCTTTGATCGTGCGGCATCGGACCGGGGCGGGCGGCTCGATCCGGGTGGACGAGATCCAGCGGCTCTTCGGATTGCCTACCCAGGACCTGGCCGGGCCGGTCCGCCGAACCAATGTAATCTGGACAGACTCTAAATCGCAAACTGCAAATCCCAAAGGGGATCCGGAAGATGGCACGGGAAATGTTGATTAATGTGGCCGAGCGCGAGGAGTGCCGGGTGGCCGTTGTGGAAAACAGCAAGCTGGAGGAGCTCTACATCGAGCGGGCCAGCGCCGGCACGCACGTCGGCAATATCTACAAGGGGAGAGTCGTCAATATCGAGTCGGGTATTCAGGCCGTCTTCCTCGATCTCGGGATCGAGAAGAACGGCTTTCTGCACATCAGCGATCTGCACCCCCGGTACTTTCCGGGCGGCAAGAACAGCGTCCTGGAGGTCATCGGCCGGCGGCAGGCCCTCAAGGATCGCCCCCCGATCCAGAGCTGCCTGCGCCGCGGGCAGGAGCTGGTGGTCCAGGTCACGAAGGAAGGGCTCAAGACCAAAGGGCCCACCCTCAGCACGTACCTGGCCCTGGCGGGCAAGCACCTGGTGATGATGCCCTGGATGAAGAACTACGGCATCTCGCACAAGATCGAGGACGAGGAGGAGCGCAAGCGTCTGGCGCAGCTTTTCGACGAGTGCAAGGCCCCGAAAGGGCACGGCTTCATCATCCGCACGGCCGGCGAGGGCGCCTCGAAGCGGGATATCCAGGCGGACCTGAAGTATCTGGATCGCCTGTGGCGCGCCATGGAGAAGCGCATGGACACCGACAAGGCGCCGACGGAGATCTACCTGGAGTCGGACCTGGTCATCCGCGCCCTGCGCGACCTGATCGGCAACGAGATTACCAAGATCGTCTGCGATTCCGAGGCCATGGTCCGCAAGATCAAGGACTTCCTCGGGATTGCGACGCCGCGGCTGAAACCCAAGGTGGTGTTCTACGAGGAGAAGATTCCGGTCTTTCACAAGTACCAGATCGAGGAGGAAATCGCCAAGATTCAGGCCCGCGAGGTGGAGCTCAAGAGCGGCGGGTCCATCGTGATCGAGCAGACCGAGGCGCTGGTCGCCATCGACGTCAACAGCGGGCGGTTCCGCCGGCAGAAGAACGCCGAGCAGACGGCCTTCGAGAACAACATGGAGGCGGCCGCCGAGATCGCCCGCCAGCTCCGGCTGCGCGACCTGGGCGGCCTGATCGTCTGCGACTTCATCGACATGCGCAACGCCAAGCATCGCAAAGAGGTTGAGCGGGCCTTCCGCGACGCCATCCGCGGGGACCGGGCCCGCTCCAAGATTCTGCACATCAGCCACTTCGGGGTCATCGAGATGACGCGCCAGCGGATGCGGCCGTCCTTGCAGTTCAGCACGTACCTGGCCTGTCCGCACTGCGCGGGCATGGGGTTCGTCAAGAGCCATGAGTCGTTGGCGCTGGAGATCATCCGCCTGCTGAACCTGGCGGTGTCGCGGGACCACATCCGCCGGATCGAGCTGACGGTCTCGCAGGAAGTCGGCGATTATCTGCAGAACGAGAAGAGAACGGCCCTGGCCCAGATCGAGCAAACCACCGACCGGCGGATCATCATCCACGCCTCGCCCGACGTGCGCGGCGAACAGCGCACGCTGGTGTGCTATAACGACCGCGGCAGCGAGGTGAAGCTGTAGAAACACGAAAGAGAATCCCGAATTCGAAATCCGAAATTCGAGACAAATTCGAAATTCCCGTGAGCAAGACGCACGGACCGGGCGAAAGCCCGTTTGGGAATTCTCTTTCGTTTGGGTCCTTCGGATTTGTTTCGGATTTCGAGATTCGAATTTCGGATCTCCGCGCCGCGCGGTTTCGGATTTGATGGGAACGTATGACGTTGAATGAACACACCGTATCGCAGCCGCGCCCGGCGGGCGGAGCGCCTCCGGCCGTCGGCGGCAGCGCGACGTCCGTGGAATTCGATCTGGAGTATGCCCGGCGCGTCATTCAGGCCGAGGCGGAGGCGATCGCCGCGATGGTGCCGATCGTGAACGGCGCCTTCGCCCAGGCCGTCGCACTGCTCTATCACTGCCGCGGCTCGTGCATCGTCAGCGGGATCGGCAAGGCGGGAATCATCGGGCAGAAGATCAGCGCGACCCTCGCCTCCACCGGGACGCCGAGTCATTTCCTTCATCCGGCCGAGGCCGTCCACGGCGATCTGGGCCGCCTGCGGCGCGACGACATCGTGATCGTTCTGAGTTACGGGGGCGAGACGGACGAGATCGTCCGGCTGATCAATCTGGTCAAACAGCTCCAGATCACCCTGATCGCGCTCACCAGCGACGGCGATTCGACCCTCAGCCGCCACAGCGACGTCGTGCTGTGCATGGGCAGGGTGAACGAGGCGTGTCCGCTGGGGGTGGCCCCGAGCGTCTCGACGACCTGCATGCTCGCGGTTGGCGATGCGCTGGCGTTCACGGTGATGAAGGCCCGCCGGTTCCGTGTGGAAGACTACGTCCGCTTCCATCCGGGCGGCTCGCTCGGGGTGAAGCTGATGACGGTCGCGCAGTCGATGATGTTCCGGCCGGGCGAGAAGCTGCCGCTGGCCGCAACGGACGACTCCATCCGGCAGATGCTGGAAAAAACCTGCGCTGTGAAACGCCACGGAGCGGTTATGATTGTGGATGCGCGGGGCCGGCTGGCCGGGATCATTACCGATGCGGATCTGCGCCGCCTGCTGACCGGCCGCGGCGCCGCGGCGTTCGATTTGCAGGCCGGCGCCGTGATGACCGCCGACTGCAAGCGCATCCGGGCCGACGCCCTGGCCTGCGAGGCCACGGCGCTGTTCCACAAGTACCGGATCGACGAGTTGCCGGTCGTGGACGCGGACGACCGCCCGGTGGGCCTGATCGACGTGCAGGATATCGTAACGATCAAGGTGGTCGGATGAACAGGGGAACCATGGATGAAAAACCGAAGGTCGATCTGAGGGCGATCGAGATGCTCGTTCTGGACGTCGACGGCGTGTTGACGGACGGACGGATCATCACGCATGCCGATGGCAGCGAGAGCAAGTGCTTCCACGTCCTCGACGGGCATGGCATTCGCCTGTGGCAGCGGGCGGGACTGAAAGTGGCCTGGCTCAGCGGACGTCATTCGCTGGCGACGATCCGCCGGGCCGAAGAGCTGCAGGTGCCGTATGTCCTGCAGGATTGCCACGACAAGCTGCCGGCGTTGCAGAAGCTCCTGGAGGAGGCCGGCGTGCCCGCGCAGAAAGTCGCCTACGTCGGCGATGACTTGATGGACCTGCCGGTGATTCGGTATGTGGGTCTGGGCGTGGCCGTGGCCAATGCCGTCGACGAGGTCCGGGCCCGCGCGGATCATGTGACGGCCCGGAGGGGCGGTGAAGGAGCCGTACGGGAGATCATCGAGCATATCCTCAAGGGCGCCGGCCGCTGGCAGAGTCTGATGGAGCGTTATGAAGTATAACGGCGCAGAACGTGAACCATGATGGCGATCCTCCGCAAATTCCTGGTAGGTTCTCTCTCGCTGGGCCTCCTGGTCGGCGCGTACTGGCTCTACACGCGGACCTGCCAGACCCCGCCGCCGGCGCCCGACCTGGGCGCGACGCTGCCGGCGCCGATCGCGGACGTGAATGCGGACGCGCCGAGTGAGGTCGGCACGGTTTTCGGCGTGGGGATCGGCCGGGTGGAGCAAACTCAGCTCCTCCATCGCAACGAGCGCCACGAGGTGGATCGGGACCTCCGCTTCGAGCAGCTTTTGCACCAGCGCGGCAATCAGTGGGAGATCACCAAGCCGTATCTGAAGCTGTTCTTCCCGGCCTTTCGCTGTGACATCACCGCCAACCGCGGCCGCGTCCAGGTGGAGACCGTCTTCTCCCGGCCGACGGCGGGGGATGCCTTCTTTTCCGGCAACGTGGTCATTCACATCGTTCCCGCCGAGCCGAACGACGCGCTGGAATGCTTCATCCACCTGGACGATGTCAGTTTCCTTGCGGCCCGGTCGATGTTCTCCTCCGCCGGGTCGGTGCGGTTTCTTTCCCGCCGGGCGCAGCTTACCGGCGCCGGCCTGGAGCTGCTCTACGATGAGGCCCGCAGCCGCCTCGAGTTGTTCCGCATCTTCGACCTGCACAGCCTGCGCCTGCAAAGCCGCGAGTTGGGCGCGGTGGCCGATCTGACGCCGCCACGCAAGGCCGGAGCGAAGAGTGCCACGCCGGAGGATCCCGCGGCTCAGCCGATGCCGCCCGCGGACCCGCCCGGCGACCGATACCAGTGCCTCCTGCAGGGCCGGGTCACGATTGAGACGCCGGACCGTGTCATCACCGCACGTGACCGGCTCACCATCGACAACATTCTGTGGCCCGGCGCCGGGAAGATCGGTGCTCCGGCCGCGCCCGCGCCGGAGCCCAACGATTCCGAGGTCCTCCCCTACCCCGGTCCGAACGCCTTGAAGACCGCCGCCTCGCCGCATGCCGCCATCAGCGCGATCCCGCCCGAGTCCTTCGACACCGTCGTCACGTGCAGTGGCGGGTTGGAGGTCATGCCTATGGAGGGTCGGGTGAGCGCAGCGGCTCGGCGCGAGCCGCCCCAGGGCCGGGAGCCGGCCGCCGCGTCCGTCCGCCCGCTGCCGGCGGCAGCGCCGAACCGGCAGCATACGACCGCCCAGCGGATTCACTTCAATGCGCTCACCACCGACACCACGCTGGACGGCCCGGTCGCGATGGCGTTCCCACTCGATCCGAACGGCCTGCGGAATGCCCCAGCCGCCGGTGCGGCGCTGCCGATGACGGTTGCCGCAGAGAAGGCCGTGTGGTTCCAGGCGGAATCGAGCCAGGTCTTCTTCGAGGGGGACTGCAAGGTCACTCTGACGCGTTCCGAGCCGAACCTCACGCAGGAATACACGCTCACGGCCCCGCGCCTGGTGCTGGACATTGCCTCCGATCCCAACCGGGACAAGGAGGGCACGGTCAGCGCCTGCAAGCTCGTGACCGAGGGCGGTCCCGCGGCCCTCCGCATCCTGCGCCAGGGCCCGGACAGGCTGCTCGGCTGGACAACACTGGATGCGGCCCAGTTTCAGTATGAGGTCGAGCCGCATGCCTCGGCCTTGGCGAATACCGCTGGGGCCCGCGGCGCCCAGTTCACGGCCCTCGGGCCCGGCGAGATCTGGATTCGCAACGATGAGGTTCTCAATCCCCAGGCCGATCCGAATCAGTTCAGTCTGGGCCGGCCGTGCGTCGCCTACCTGACCAACTTCGATACGTTGCAGTACTTCACCGCCGGCAACCGCATCGTCGCCGCGGACGACGCCCGGCAGCTTCGGCTCGACTACTTCCCCCTGACCGACGGCCAATACGACCGGCAAATCCGGGCGGTGGTCGGCCACGTCGAGGCCGCCCTGCGGGAGATCGCCAAGGGCCATCTCGAGCTTGCCTCGCTCACCGCCACCGAAGGCGTCGAGTACGAGGACGAGGCGGGCGCCCTCAACCTGGTCGGTTCCTCGCTGTTCTACGACTACAACAAGGCCCTCGTGGCCATCCGCGGCGACGACGTGCAGCGCTGCTATCTCAACGGCGCCCGCGTCGACCAAATCGACCTGAACCTCAAAACCGGCCAAATCAAAGCCGAATTCCCCGCCCCCGGCATTTTCCAGGTGCAGCGATAGTAGGAGAGTACGCCCGTGAGGAATGACGAGGAAACGCAGTGGCTGCGCGACGGACTATGGGAGTGGAGGCAGCATCTTGCCGCACGAGGTTTCGATGTTCGCCCTTTCGTCTTCGAAGAGCCTGCGACACTTCGTGAGATTGAGGAATTGGAATCGCGCATAGGGGTAGGTCTCCCACCGTCATTCCGCGACGTACTTGGGTGTATTTCGAAGCACGTTGAATTTCGCTGGTTTCTTCCGGAGCATGCAGAGTTTCCGCCACCATTCACCGGAAATTTCTCTGGCAATCTCCACTGGTCTCTTGATTTCACGGCCGAACTCGACGACGAGAAGGACTCGTGGCTACGAGAGGTCTTTCCAAACGTGGCGGACGCATATCATAGGGTGTGGCACAACAAGCTCGCGTTCTATCGGGTCGGAAACGGAGACTACTTCACTATCGATTTGTCCCGGGCCGGCTTTGAGCAGATTGTGTATCTGAGTCATGACGATGGGGCGGGACATGGGTATGTCCTGGCCGACAATTTTGCGGATTTGCTGCGGCGCTGGGTACCCCTCGCCTGTGCCGGGGGAGAGGATTGGCAGTGGCTCCCCTTTACGGATGGACCCGCTTCCCGGCTTGACCCCGCCTGTAAGAACGCTCTTGCTTGGCGGAGGCTGCTGGGGATTGCAGACCGAAGAGCCAAATCGCAGGGGGACGTTCTTGACGCGTGAGTGATATAGGGGGTCAACTCTTGACACTTGACGGACGTGTCAAGTGTCAAGAGTTGACCCCGAATCCGATAGCGACGGGGATTGGAGCGACGTTATATGCCGTCATTTCTTGATCGACTGGCAGAAGCAGCGGAGAGGCCCGGAGCGGAGGGTCG
>VGYL01000084.1 GCA_016872975.1 Planctomycetota bacterium | reverse complement strand
GGCCGTACCGTGCGGCTCTCCTCTACGATGCTATTGGCCCAAAGCGGAAAATCTCAGGGGTTTGGGGACAGAGTCCCCAAGAGCCATCGAAGTACGCTAAAGCCGGATGAGCCTCCATTATTCCATTCTTCCACCCTTCCCTGCCAGGAGACCCATGGCCTTTTCCACGACGTCGTCCGAGGTCATCCGGTAATGGGCCAGCAGGTCGTTGACGTGGCCGGTGTGGATGAAGTCCTCGGGGTCGGTGCCGATCGCGCCGACCGGGACCGGGACGCCACGGCGGGCGAAGGCCTCGGCCACCAGCGAGAACAGGCCGCCGCTGGTGCAATGGTTCTCCAGGGTCACGATGGCCTTGACCTTGCTTGCCATGTCGTAGAGCAGCCCGTCATCGAAGGGCTTGAGGCTCGGATGATGGTCGAGCCGCACACCGACGCCGCGGTCGCGCAGCTTCTGAGCGGCCCGCTTGGCGGTACGGATCATGTAGCCGGTGCTGACCAGGCCGATATCGCGGCCCTCGTCGATCACGGTGGTGCCCTGGCCGAGCCGGAACTGGTAGCCGGGTCCGGCCTCGTTGTCCTCGACCTCGCAGCGGACGATACGCAGGTAGAACGGTCCCGGCGTCTCGACCGCGACACGCAGCGCCTGGCGCATCTCCTCGTTGAAGCCCGGCTCGATGACCCGCAGGTTCGGCATGCGCAGGAGCACGCCGAGCTCCTTGTCGCTCTGGTGCGTGGCCCCGGCCTTGCCGGTGAACAGGCCCACGTAGGCCCCGAGGACCTTGACATTGGTCCGGCTGTAGGCGACCGAGATATAGAGCTGGTCGAGGAACCGCCGGCAGAAGGCGTCGAACGTGCAGGGGAACGGGATGAAGCCCTCCTGGCTCAGGCCCGCCGAGACGCTGATCATGTTCTGCTCGGCGATGCCGACCTTGACGAGCTTGTCCGGGTGGAAGTGCTCGAAGATGTGCAGGCCGGAGCTGCTGCGCAGGTCCGCATCCACCGCGACGACGTTCGGGTACTCGTTCGCCAGATCGGCCAGCGCATAGCCCATCTGGTACCGCATCTCCTTCGTTTCGTTGCGTGCCGGTATCGTGAACTGTGCCATGGCAAAACGATACTCGATCACGGGGAAGGTAAGAAGGAAAAAGTCGAAAGGCTCCCAACCTGGCACCGAGTCCGACCGGGTCTTTCGGACTCCAAGATCATATCTGGATGCCAGGGGCTCCAGGGTCCCCATCGCAGAAGTTCGCGACGGGCCCCCCCAAAGCGAAAGAACGCCTTGGGGCCTCGGATCCCAGCCCCAAGTCCTCCGGACTTGAGGCTGGCCGGACCGCGATTCGTCGTGTGCTCGTAAGAGCATAAGATAGCGCCTGACGACGCCACTACCAACCAGGGCGGCCGCGTTGTGTGGACTGGCGCAGAACGGGAAGAACGGGGATCAGGACCTGCGTGGGGGTCTTGATCTTGCCGGTAAGATGCCCCAGCAGAAGGCGCACCGCCTCTTCGTGGATGTTGTACTGGGAGCGCGTGAACGTGCTCAAGGGCGGATCGAGATAGGAGGCGATCGGATAGTCCCCGGTGCCGATGACGGCGACGTCCTCGGGGATGCGCAGGCCGTGCTCCTTGAGCGCGCGGTACGCGCCCACCGCGAGGCTGTCCATGATGGAGTAGAGGCCGTCCACCTGGTAGCCCTGCTCCAGGAACCGTTGCATGGCCCGGTAGCCGTCCCGCTCGTCGAAGCCTTCGCTGATGATGGTGGCGGGTTCCTCGGCCCCGAATGATTTGACCTTCTCCACAAAGCCCCCCAGCCGGCCGCCGGTGGCCTGCGTCAGCATCTTGGCATGCAGCACGGCCAGACGCCGGCTGTCGGCGCCGAGGAGGATCTCCGCCGCCTGTTGGCCGGTCTTCTCGGGCAAGTCCCGGACGGAGCTGTAGTTCGGGATGTCCCGGCCGATCAGAACGATGGGGATGGACCACTGGCTGGCGGCCAGGAAGGCATCGTCCTGGGCCAGGGTGTTCGCGATGATGGCGCCGTTGCAGCGACTGCCGTCGAGCAGGCCGGGCGGATCGGCCAGCCGGCCGGCCTCGAACATCTCGACCGCGATGGTGGACTGGATGTCCCGGTACGGCTCCTCATGGATGAGCCGGTGGAACGCGGCGATCGACGCGCTGACCAAGGGCAGCGGCGCCTGGTACGACGTCACCACCGCCAGCACCAGGTAACGACTGGCCGCCCCCGACCGCAGCCGCCGGGCCGAGATGTTGGGCAAATAGCCCGCCGCCGCGGCCGCCTGCCGGACCTTCCGGACGGTCTCGGGCGAGATCCGCCGTTGGACATGGCGGTGGTTGAGGACGGAAGAGACCGTCGCGACCGACACCCCGAGGCCCTTGGCCAGCGCGGTGATGGTCATCGGTTTGTCACTCGAATCGGGCATCGCCAAAATTCCCCAGAAACGCATCCGGTTCCCACGCTCGGATGTTACTGCGGCTATAACCTCTTTTCGACCACAAGAGCGATATCGGAACGCAGGACCAAAGCCGCAGGTGCACGAAAGAGGATTGACAATTGCGCGGATAGCGCGTACATTCTGTTCAAGAATGCAAGGCCTTCTTTCATGTGAGAAGGCTAAAACGTTTGTGCATGCAGAAGTGTGTCGACGACCTCCAGTTCGGCCGAAATCCTTGATAATCGCAAATAGGGACTTTCCGAGGTGCCGTGATGGGGAAGAACGGCTTCACACTCATCGAGTTGCTGGTGGTCATTGCCATTATTGCCCTGCTGATGGCGATCATCATGCCGGCGCTGCACCTGGCCCGGGACCAGGGCCGCCGGGCCGGGTGCATGAGCAACATGCGGCAGGTGGGGATCGCGCTGGTGCTGTACCAGACGGAGTATGAGAAGACTCCGCCGAAGACCCACGCGGTCTTCAACTACGCCAGTCCCGCGGCGGCGCCCAATGTCCTGAAGCTGCTGCGGCCGTTCGTGGGCGCCCAGGGGCCGGACGTGGCGACCCCGGTCTACGCCTGTCCCGGCCTGCGGCCGAACCCGAACCCGGCTTATGCGCCGACCCGCGTCAGTTGCACCGGGTACCTGGTCAACGCCGTCCTGATGGGCCGGCGCGTGGCCTCGATCCCCAACCCGGGCCGGCTCATCGTCCTCCAGGAAGGCTGGTCGCTCTCGAACCATCTGTGGGTCCAGCCGGAGCCGGTCACGCGGACCGCCGCGACCCTGGAGGGGTACGAGCGGACCCAATACCGGGAATGGCACATGTTCGCCAGTCAGAGCGATCACGAATCCTGGTCGACGCCCGAGGCACGCGAGCAGACGGCCAACGTCCACAACCAGGGCGGGAATTTTATTTTCGGCGACGGCCACGCCGATTATCGCAAGTTCTGGGACCGGGAAAGCGGGGACTATGGTCTGGTTCACCCCACAACTAAGGAAAGTGTGCCCTTTGAGGCGACGCGGGCCAATACCACCATGCCGCTGGACCCGGCCTTTTGATAAGGGGTTGTATGAGTGAGGGTTGGAGTTGTGCGATTGTGATCTGCCTGGGAATGGGCTTTCTGCTCGCCGGCTGCGGCCAGGACCCGCAGGCGAATGCGACGGCCGATCTGGCCGCGAGCTTCGAGGGCTCGCCGGCGCGGGAGGACGTCCTCAAGGCCAAGGCCGCGTTCGAGGAAGGCCGATACAAGGAGTCGCTGCTTCTGTTCCACCAAGTGGTCAGTCGCGGCCCTCTGACGGCGCCGCAGAAGAAGGCGATGGCCGGCATTGTCGGCCGGTTGCTCCAGGTGATACAGGACGATTCCAAGCTGGCCGGCGATGCCCAGCTTCATCGTCTTATGGAGATGCTCATCCTGAAGACCATGGGGGAAAACTGAAGGGCGTCGCGACTGTGTCGGGTGGGTGGCGCCCACCACATCGGAATCGGTGGGCACAGCCCACCCTACGTTCTACAATATGAGGATGGCGGACATGCAGAATCGTGCGGTGCTGGGACTGATGACGGTGGTAGCAGTGAGTGGCAGCCTCCGGGCCGAGGGTGCTGGGGACAGTTCGACCTTCGTCAATACCTTGGGCATGAAGATGGTCCGGATCGAGCCGGGCAGTTTTGCCATGGGCCAGGCGACCGGCGGCGACTTCGACGAGCGCCCCGTCCATCGAGTGACGATCTCGCAACCGTTCTTCCTGTCCCAGACGGAAGTCACCAATGCCCAGTACGAGCAGTTCGATCCGTCGCACCGCCGGCTCCGGGGCAAGCTGGGTTTCTCCCAAGATGATGACGAGGCGGTCGTATTCGTCAGTTGGAACGAGGCGACCGCCTTCTGCCGGTGGCTGAGCGAGAAAGAGGGCAAGCCTTACCGCTTGCCGACAGAGGCCCAGTGGGAGTACGCCTGCCGGGCGGGCACGACCACCGCGTACCACACGGGCGACAAGCTGCCGGACGAGTTCCGCAAGAACGCCTCCAATAGCTGGTATCCCGCCCGGCCGGGTCCCAACGAGGTGCCGCCGTTGCACGTGGGCAAGACCCCGCCGAACGCCTGGGGCCTGGTGGATATGCACGGCAATGTCGAGGAGTGGTGTCTCGACTGGTACGGGCCGTACGGAGCCGGCGCGCAGACCGATCCGGTCGGGCCGGCGGACGGCGATTACCGCGTCACGCGGGGCGGCAGTCACTCGACGAACGTGGAGTACCTGCGCTCGGCCAACCGCCTGGGCACGCTGCCCCAGGACAAGCACTGGCTGATCGGTTTTCGTGTGGTTTGTAGTGTGCTCGTCAGAGCATATCCAGAAACACCTGACGGCGTCACCACGAACGCACCGACACGCCGGTGGGCGTGGGATGTGAAGCAGGACAAGGCGGACTGGACCCAAGGCCCCGACCCGGCCAAGCCGCATTTCAAAGGCCCCATCACCTACGTGAAGGTGCCGCCGGGCTCGGAAGGACCGCTGTACTCGCGCCACAACCACTGTCCCGCCTTGGCGGCCTGCCCCAACGGCGACCTGCTGGCGATCTGGTACACCTGCCGCACGGAGCAGGGCCGCGAGCTGGACATCGCGGCCAGCCGGCTGCGGCGCGGCAGCGAGGAATGGGACGAGGCGGATGTATTCTGGGGCGCTCCGGACCGCAACGATCACGCCTCGGCCCTGTACGTCGATCCGGAGGGCACGATCCATCACTTCAACGGCCTGGGCGCCGCCGGCACGTGGGGCGCGTTGGCCACGATCCTGCGGACCTCGACCGACAACGGCGCGACCTGGTCGAAGGCAAAGCTGATCATGCCGGAGCATGGGCTGCGTCATATGCCCGTGGAGTCGGTCTTTCGGACGAAGGAGGGCTACCTGATCGTTCCCTGCGACGCGGTGACCGGCGGCAGCGGCGGCACGGCGGTGCTGATCAGCAAAGATGGTGGCCGGACCTGGACCGACCCGGGCGAAGGGCAACCGAATCCCAAATTCCCGGACGGCGGTCCCGGCGCCTGGATCGCCGGCATTCACGCGGGCGTGGTTCAGCTCCAAGACGGTCGGCTGATGGCCTTCGGCCGGGGCGATACGATCCAAGGCAAGATGCCGATGAGCCTCTCGGCCGACCGGGGCCGGACGTGGACGTATCACCCGAGTCCCTTCCCGCCGATCGGCGGCGGACAGCGGCTGGTGCTGACGCGCCTGAACGAAGGGCCGCTCTTTTTCGCCTCCTTCGGGGCGAAGGTTGAGTTCATCGATGCTTCCGGAGCCAAGCGGACCGGCGCGGGCCTGTTCGCGGCCCTCAGTTGCGACGAGGGCGCGACCTGGGACATCCGCCGGCTGATCACGGACGACGGCCCCGCGCGCCAGATCGACGGCGGCGGCAACACCGGCAAATTCACGATGAGCCCGACCTCCGCCGAGCCGCGCGGCTATATGTCCATCCACCAGACCCCCGACAATGTCATTCACTTGATCAGCTCGAAGCAGTACTATGCGTTCAACCTGGCCTGGCTCCGGGCGGCGGCGCCTGTGCCGCCGGAGGACCCGTAGGCGGAACGAGTGAAGATCGAGCTGGAGAGCGTCATGCAGGCACGACACTTCGTGGGTATCGACTGGCTGATCCTGGGGGCCTATTTTGTGGCCACCATGGGCATCGGCTTCTATTTCCACCGCAAGAGCCGCTCGCCGGAGGGGTTCACCGCCGCGGGTCGCTCGCTGCCCGGCTGGGCGTGCGGGCTGTCGATCTTCGCGACCTTCGTCAGCAGTATCAGCTTCCTGGCCCTGCCGGGCAAGGCCTACGCGGACAACTGGAACCCGTTCGTCTTCAGCCTGTCGCTGCCGCTGGCGACGTGGGTGGCGGTCCGGTACTTCCTGCCGTACTATCGCCGCTCGGGCGAGGTGTCCGCCTACGCCCACCTGGAGCACCGCTTCGGCCCGTGGGCCCGGGTCTACGCCGGCGCGTTCTACCTGCTGACGCAACTGGCCCGCATGGGGGCGGTGATGTACCTGATGGCCCTGCCGCTGAGCGTCCTGCTCGGCTGGGACATCCGCACGATCATCCTCGTGACCGGGGTCTCCGTCACCTTCTATGCCTTTCTCGGCGGGATCGTGGCGGTGATCTGGGCCGACGCGTTGCAGGCCCTTGTGCTGATGGCCGGGGCGGGCATCTGCACGCTGGTGATGCTGTTCAGTATGCCGCAGGGGCCGGGACAGGTCTTCTCCCTCGCCGCCGCCCACGACAAGTTCAGCCTCGGCAGCTTCGGCCTGTCCGTGGCGGCGCCGACGTTCTGGGTCGTCCTGATCTACGGCATCACCATGAACCTGCAGAACTTCGGCATCGACCAGAACTACGTCCAGCGGTACATCGCCTCGCGCTCCGACCGCGAGGCCCGCAAGAGCGTCTGGCTGGGCGGGCTGCTGTACGTGCCGGTCTCGGCGGTGTTCTTCTTCATCGGCACGAGCCTCTTCGCCTACTACCAGGCCCATCCGGCGGCGCTGGAGGAGGTCCGCACGGCGGTGGCGGTCCAGAAGCTCCAGTCCCAGGGGCTCAGTCCGGCGGACCCGGCCTATGGAGCCGCTCTGGCCGAGGAGCGGGCCACGCTGACCGAAGCCCAGGTTGCCGACAAGGTCTTTCCGCACTTCATCGGCGCGAAACTGCCGGCCGGTGTGACCGGGTTGCTGATCGCCGCCATCTTCGCCGCCGCGATGTCCACGGTCTCCACCAGCCTCAACTCCTCCGCCACGCTACTGCTGCGGGACTACTACCAGCGGTACTTCAACCGTACCGCGAGCGAGAGCCAGTCGATGAGAGTGCTGTACGTCTCGACGATCGTCTGGGGCGTGCTCGGCACGGGCGTGGCGCTGCTGCTGACCCGCATGACCAGCGCCCTGGATGCCTGGTGGACGTTGTCGGGCATCTTCAGCGGGGGCATGCTGGGCCTGTTCCTGCTGGGGATGATCTCCCGGCGGGCCGGCAACCCGGCGGCTCTCACCGGCGTGATCGTGGGCATCCTGCTCATTTGCTGGATGACCCTGTCGAAGTACCTGACCGGGCCGTGGGAGTCGTTGCGCAGCCCGTTTCATGCGTTCCTGATTCCTGTGCTGGGCACGTTGACCATTCTTCTGCTGGGCCTGCTCGTCGGCCAGTTCACCGCGTCCCGCCGGACGGCTCCCTCCCCGATCGGGGCCAACAAAGACTGGACGCCGGGGAGGGCCACATGAGCGACACCCCTCGGCCCGCCGGATGGAACGCGGCACTCCCGCGTGCCGCAGACGTCTTTCATGGCGAGGGCGTCCCGCCCTCGAACCGCGGACGGGACGTCCGCGACACGGGAGAGTCGGGAGATCCGCCCGCGCCACGTGGCGAGGGCGTCCCGCCCTTGCGTCCTGCCGGCATCCTACCGGCGCCAGAAGAACAAGGGCAAGATGCCCTCGCCACGCAAGAACGAGGCCTGGCCGCGTCACGTGGCGAGGGCGTCCCGCCCTTGCGTCCTGCCGGCATCCTGCCGGCGACAGAAGAACAAGGGCAAGATGCCCTTGCCACGCAAGAACGGGGCCAAGCCGCGCCACGTGGCGAGGGCGTCCCGCCCTTGCGTCCCGCCGGCATCCTGCCGGCGACAGAAGAACAAGGGCAAGATGCCCTCGCCACGCAAGAACGAGGCCTGGCCGCGTCACGTGGCGAGGGCGTCCCGCCCTTGCGTCCCGCCGGCATCCTGCCGGCGACAGAAGAACAAGGGCAAGATGCCCTCGCCACGAAAGGACGAGGCCTGGCCGCGCCACGTGGCGAGGGCGTCCCGCCCTTGCGTCCTGCCGGCATCCTGCCGGCGACAGAAGAACAAGGGCAAGATGCCCTCGCCACGAAAGGACGAGGCCTGGCCGCGTCACGTGGCGAGGGCGTCCCGCCCTTGCGTCCCGCCGGCATCCTGCCGGCGCCAGAAGAACAAGGGCAAGATGCCCTCGCCACGGAGGACCGCGGCCATACCGGCCTCGCGATAGACAAGGCCAGGATGGCCTCGCCACGGCTGCCCGCGCCGCTGCGGGGCATTATCCCGCCCATGGTGACGCCGCTGCGGGACCATGACACGCTGGACGTGGCGGGCCTGGAGCGGCTGATCGAGCATATCCTGGGCGGGGGCGTGCACGGGCTGTTCATCCTGGGCACCACCGGCGAGGCCCCGAGCCTGAGCTACCGGCTGCGCCGGGAGCTGATCGAGCGGACCTGCCGGCAGGTGAACGGGCGAGTCCCGGTCCTTGTGGGCGTCACGGACACGGCGTTTGTCGAGTCCGTGCGAATGGCCGGAGTCGCCGCCGCGGTGGGCGCGAGCGCGGTCGTGGTGGCGCCGCCCTACTACTTCGTCGCCGATCAGGTGCAGTTGCTCGACTACCTGGAGCACCTGGTCCGGCAACTGCCCCTGCCGCTGTTGCTCTACAACGCGCCCAGTCACGCGAAGTTCTCGTACGATCCGCCGACGGTCCGCCAAGCGGCGGAGCTGCCGGGGGTGGTCGGCCTCAAGGACAGCTCGGCGAACATGATCTATTTCCATCGCCTCGTCGCGCTGTTGCAGGACAAGCCCGGGTTCACCCTGCTGGTCGGCCCCGAGGAGCTGCTGGCCGAGTCCGTCCTACTGGGCGGTCACGGCGGCGTCAACGGCGGCGCCAACTTCCACCCGCGCCTGTACGTGCAACTCTACGAGGCCGCCCGAGACCGCGATCTCGACCGCGTGACCGAGCTGCACCGGCAGGTCATGCGGATCAGCACCGGCATCTACCCGGTCGGCGGGTCCGGGGCGGGCGTTCTCCGGGGCCTCAAGTGCGCCTTGTCGATCCTGGGGATCTGCGCGGACTGTCCGGCCGAGCCGTTCGGACGGCTCGGTCCACCCGAACGTGCGCGGATCGAGCAGGAGTTGCGGGACCTGGGATTGCTGGACCGTCAGGAAGGATAGATCCCCGTGCTCAGTGGAATTGATTACGTCGTCGTCATCGCCTATCTCGTGGGCATCATGATCCTGGGCCTGTACTTCGCGCGGTTCGTCCGCTCGGCCGACGATTTCTTCCTGTCGGGCAAGTCCCTGCCCTTCTGGGCAGTCGGCATGTCCATTGTCGTAACCGACATCAGCGCCATGGATTTCGTCGGGGTCGCGGGCCAATCCTACCGCTTCGGGATCTCCGTCGGGAATTTCGACTGGCTGGGCTCGGTGCCGGCCATGCTCCTGGCGGCGTTCATCTTCATCCCGTATTTCTGGAAGGCGGGGGTATATACGATCCCGGAGTACTTGGGCCGCCGATATAACGACGGTGTCCGCGCGGTGGCGTCTTTGTGCTGGATCATCTTCTTCGCCTTCGATCTGGGCGTCCTGTTCTGGGCGGCGGCAGTGATGTTCGAGCCGTTGATGGGCTGGGACCCCTGGTTCTCCATCATTGTCACGGCGGTAGTCGTCGGCGTCTACACCTTTTTCGGCGGCCTGACCGCGGTGGTGATGACCGATGTCGTGCAGATGGTCATCATGTTCGTGGGCGGCGCGGCCGTCGTGGTCGTCGGTCTCTACCATGCCGGCGGATGGGGCGGCCTGGTGGAACAGATTTCTGCCATGGGCGACGCTTATCAGAATCATTTCGAATTGGTTCAACCCGCGGATACCCAGACCCCCTTTCCCTGGACAGGCATTCTCTTCGGACTGACCTTCGTCATGTCCAACGCCTACATGATCGGCAATCAAGCCATCGTGCAGCGCTGCCTGGCCACCAAGAGCCTGTGGCACGCCAAGGCGAGCATGCTCGTCGGGGCTTTCTTCAAGATGTTCATTCCCCTGCTGGTCATGTTCCCGGGGCTGATCGCCCTGGCGGCGTATCCCGGGATGGCGGATGGCGACCAGGCGTTTGGCACGCTGGTCAAGAACCTGCTGCCGCCGGGGTTGCGCGGGCTGCTGTTCGCGGGGTTCTTGGCCGGTCTGATGTCGACGATCGATTCGTTCCTGAATTCCACCGCGACCCTCTGGACCAAGGATATCTATGAGAGATTCCTGAAGAAGAACGCGAGTAGCCGCCACTATATGATCGTGGGCCGGGCGGCCACGGTAATGCTGCTGGTCTTCGGCGTCCTTACGGCGCAGTTGACCCAGCACTTCTCCGGCATGTACGTGGCCATCCAGACGTTCATGTCCTTCTTCCAGGGGCCGGTCTTCTCCGCTCTGCTGCTGGGGATGTTCTGGCCCCGTGCCACGCAGTGGGGCGGTCTGGTCGGGGTGGTCGGAGGGATCGCGGTTTCGGTCCTCTTCAACGTGCTGGTGCTCCTGGATGCCAGCCTGTTCACGATCCAGGACCCGTTCCTGTATATCTCCTGGTGGTCGTTCGTGGTGGGAGCCGGGCTCAACGTCATCGTCAGTCTGATGACGGCACGGCACTCGGAGCAGCGGTTGTCGGGCCTGGTGTGCCGATTGCCGAGAGATCTCAAGAGTAACAGCGGGGCGGTTCCATGTTGAATTTCGAATGGCTCAAAGGCGTTTCGCCGGCGGCGGCCAAGGGGATCTTCCTGGGGATCTTTGTGGTCTCCGGGCTGCTGGTGCTGCTGATTCCGAAGGCGTACATCTACGAGGGCGTGGAGAGCCCCCGCTGGTGGCATAACCTCAAGCTCTGGGCGCTGGGCGTCCTGGCGATCATTTTCACCATCTATTCCATCTTTTGAGAGTGGCACGCGATGGCGGCAACGGAAGATCAGGACAAATCGAGGACCCTTCAGGAGGCACAGATCAGCAAGGCCCTCGGCCTGTTCCTGCTCATCTTCGCGCTGGTGGTGCTGGTGTCGATCCTGTTCACCGACACCGGGATCGGGAAACTGACGAACCTCGGCGCCGGCATCGTCCTCGCCGCGATCGGCGGCATCATGCTTCTGAGGGTGCGCAAGACGGGCCGCAAGCAAGCGTAGGGTGGGTTCTCCACCCATGCGTTCTTCTGCGCCCGTGCGGCGGGAGGCGCACGCGTGATTATCCATGCCGGTGCAGTTCGCCTCTTCGTAGGGCGAGCGTCCCCGCTCGCCGGAAGACGTCGTGCGGGGACGCACGACCTACGAAGAGAAGCCTTCCGAGTCGGCCCCCCCGCCGGGTGCCATGTCTGCGCCTCGTAGACATGCCTACGCAAAGCCGTAGGCATGGCACGGGGCCCCCAAACGCGATGAATGGCGTTTGGGGACCCCACCCAGCGTTTGGAGTTCCGCGTTTACGCGGGTCGGAACAGTCCTGCCTTCCACGTTCTACCGGCCTGGAGCCGCTGCGCGGTCTTGACCCGCCTGAAGGCGGAACTCCGAACGGCACCGGATGCAACTCGTTTGTAGTGTGCTCGTAAGAGCATATGTTACACACGCTCTCAGACCATCAGATCAGATCCTCAGCGTGGTCGTGGATCTTGCGGATCGCCTCAACGATCGCGTCCATGTCCGCCCTCGTGCCCATCAGGACGGTGTGGTGGAAGCAGACGGATTCCTCGTCGCGGATGCGCCGGCAGACCGGCAGCTTGAACCGGCGGGGGTCGATTTCCTTCCAGTGCCTGGCCGTCAGCCTGTAGCGCCAGGGTTTAGTGTGCGGCGTGTACAGGGCGCAGGCGTTGAGCGGCTCGTAGCTGGCTTCGACGCGACAACCCAGCTCGGCCGACAGCGCCTCCCGGAATTGCGCCACGGGCAGGCCCTTGAACCGCTCGCGCTGGTACCGGAAGGAGTAGTTGTAGTACGCCTCGGCGGTCTCGCGCTGGTCCCGCCGCAGGGGCAGTACGCCCGGAAGCTGCGCCAGTTGGGCGTTGAGGTACTGCGCGTTCTTGTCCCGCACCTTGTTGTGCCGGGGCAGACGCCGGAGGGCCTCCGTGAGCAGCACGGCTTGGAACTCCGTCAGGCGGTAGTTGCCCGATTGCAGAAAGTCGCCCTCGGAGCCATAGATGCCTTCGCCTTTGCGGGCGGCCTCCGGCTCGGGTCGGCGGCCGCAGTTGCGCAGGGCGTCCAGCTTCTCGTACAGCGCCGGATCGCTGGTGGTCAAGGCTCCGCCTTCGCCGGCGGTCATCAGCTTCGAGAGCTGGAAGCTAAAGCTGCCGATATCGCCGATACTGCCGGCCTTTTTGCCCTTCCACTCGCCGCCGTGTTTGTGGGCGCAATCTTCGATGACCCGCAGCCTGTGCCGGCGGGCGATGGCCAGGATCGCGTCCATGTCCGCGAAACAGCCGTAGAGATGAACGGGGATGATCGCCTTCGTCCGCGGCGTGATCGCTTCCTCGACCTTCGCCGGGTCGAGGCACCAGGTATCTTCCGTGACATCCACCAGCACCGGCACCGCGTTGACATCCAAAGCCGCGGCCGCGGTCGCCTGCCAGGTCAGGCCGGGGACGATAACTTCATCGCCGTAGCCGATGCCGCAGGCCTCCAGGGCCAGTTGCAGCGTCACGGTCCCGTTGGCAATGGCCAGGGCGTATTTCGTTCCCGTGTACTTCGCGAAGGCCTCGTTGAACCGTTTCTCTCGCGGCCCGTTGTAGGACCAGACCCCGCTGCGCAGGACCTCCAACAGACCTTTCTCCTCCCGCTGGTCCCACACCGGCCATTTCGGCCAGGGATTCTTCTTCACATTCCGCACCGGCATTCCACCTTTGACGGCCAATCGACTCATGACTGATCTCCTTTCCGTACCACGGGCGCGAGCGCCTCACTGTTGTACACATCTTCCCTTGTTGCAGAGGGTGGCATCGCCAAAGGCTCCGCCTTTGACGATGGTTGAGGCGCTCGACGATGCCTCGACCGCACGCGCGAAAGCCATCGTCAAGGCCGGAGGCCTTGGCGATGCCACCCGCCGGTTCTACCATGCCGACATGGGTACAACAATGAGGCGCGAGCGCCCATGAGCATTCACGGGCATCTCGCCCATCCGTAGCATGGGCGCGAGCGCCCATGAGCCGCACGGGCGTCTCGCCCGTGGAAGCAGGGCCGAGACGGCCCTGCGACGCATGGGCAGGATGCCCATGCCACGTATCACATTACCGCATCTGCGCGTATCTTTCAATCCGCCACATGTCGGCATTGCGTCCGGTTCCGGAATTCTATAGCATCCGCGGTATGGAACCACACGCTTCTGAGCAACAACGAAGTCTTCGGCACGGATGGCTGATCCAGGCTTCCACCGAGGTGGACGCGCGCCCAGAGCAGGTCTCCCGCTCCGGTTTCGACACGAGCAGATGGACAGCCGCCTCGGTGCCTTCGACCGTGCTGGCAACCCTGGTCGAGCAGGACCGCTATCCGGACCCCTACGGCGGGATGAATCTGGCGGCCATCCCGCGCGCGCCGTTCCTGTCGTCATGGTGGTATCGGACGGAGTTCACGCTCACGCCGGACGAGGCGGCGAAAACCGTTCTCTTGGAATTCGACGGGATCAACTA
>VGYL01000083.1 GCA_016872975.1 Planctomycetota bacterium | reverse complement strand
TCGACGACCAGCAGGATGCCGTCGGTCATCGTGAGCACCCGCTCGACCTCGCCGCCGAAATCGGCATGGCCCGGCGTATCGACGATATTGATCTTGTACTCGCGCCCGTCGCCGTTGACGTACTGGACGGCGCAGTTCTTGCTGAGAATGGTGATCCCGCGCTCGCGCTCGAGTGGGTTGGAGTCCATGATCAGGCCGTGCTCGCCGCCGGCCATCTTGTCCAGCTCTTCCTGCCGGAACATACCCGACTGGTACAGGAGCTGGTCCACCAGCGTCGTCTTGCCATGGTCAACATGGGCGATAATCGCCACGTTACGAACCGTATCTACGAACATACTCTTCTACTACCCTGCGATCCTCGTTTGTCGTGTGCCCGCACGGACATACTCGTTTGTAGTGTGCTCGTAAGAGCATATCAAAGGGCAACGAAACGTAGGGGGGGCTCGCCCCACCGCTTCTTCCGCCACCTGAACCCTGGTGGGGCAAGCCCCACCCTACAGACTTTCCCACTCGTTCTCTATAATCGATGGGTCCGACCGTTTCCCGGAAGGGAACCGGGATTACTTCTTCCATCGGGGGAGCCGTGATCCCTGCAACCATCTCATTGCGAGCGCAGCGCGGCAATCTCGCATACGCCATACTGGATGCGGTATTGCCGTGTTCACGTGCCGGAACGGGCGCCGATTGCCCAGCCGATTCTGAACCCAGCTACAAGCAGTGTATTGTACCACATCCCGGCCGCAATGCAAGACCCTTGCCAACTTCTCGCGCCGCGGCGCGGAGGCGCAAGGAGATTTTGCACAATAAACGGCACCCCGCGGTGTCGTATACTATGACAGTCGACTGTCCAGGCTCAGGAAAACGGTTTCTCAGATGCTGGAAGACAAGATCCTAGTTTGGCGTTTCAACCACGGCCGGCCGGAAGTCTTGCACCACGTGTATGACAAGTACCGGGGCGAGCTTCTGACGCTGGCGCTGGCGCTCCTGGGCGACCTGGCGGCTGCCGAGGATGTGGTCCAGGATGTCTTCCTGTCTCTCGTGCGATTGTCGGGCCGGCTCAAGCTGACCGGCAGTCTCAAGGGTTATCTGGCCACCAGCGTGGCCAATGGCGCCCGCAACGTCCTGCGGGTCCATCGGCGACACCCGACGGGTGATTTGGACGAGGCCGACCCGGTTCAGGCCCCAGATGCACGGCCGGATGAGGCGGCGGTCCTGGCGGAGCAGCTCGATCAACTGAAATGGGCTCTGGGCCAGATTCCGTATGAGCAAAGAGAAGTACTCGTCCTGCGGGTCTACGGGCAGATAACGTTCAAGGAGATCGCCCGACAACAAGGGATTCCTATCAACACGGCCCTGGGCCGATACCGGTATGCAATCGACCGACTGCGGTCCATGCTCGATGGCGAGGTGAGAAAGTGAGACCGGCAGAGGAACTATACGAACGGATGGACAACCTGCGAGTGACTCCTCGTCCGGAGTATGACGAGCGGGTCCATGGCGAGATTGCCAGAGCCCTCGCAGAGATCAAAGGCACTCCCACGGCTGCACCGCAGCCGTCCCTATGGAGAAGCGTCATGCAAAGTCGAATGGTGAAGATGGCCGCCGGGGTAATGATCGTGGTGGCGGTCCTGCTGGGATGGAACATGATCGACACCGGAGGCGGCGTTGTCTGGGGCCATGTGCTCCAAAAGGTGAACGAATCGACCGCTTTTGCCTACCGGATGAAACTGACGATGCTCGGGGTGCCGGATCCGCAGAGCACCACCGAGATCGAGTCGCAGGTCCGCGTCGACACGGAGGTGGGCATTCACATCGTCTCGTCCATGAAAGGGGCTCCGTACTCCGAGTCGTTTGTCTCGATCCCGCAGGAAACCGGCGTCACGCTTCTGCCCGCCAGGAAAGCCTATCTTCGGCAGAAGATGACGGGGGGTATGCTGGAGAAAATGGGGACGCAGCATGGGGACCCGCGGCAGTTGGTGGCCCGGTTCCTGGAGTACCCCCATACGAAGCTGGGGCGCAGCACCCTTGATGGCATCGTGGTCGAGGGTCTGGAGTGCCGCGATCCCGGGGTGGCGGCGGGGGTGTTCGGCGGGGTGGCGGGCCAGACGATTGAGAACGTCGTGGGGCGTCTCTGGGCCGACCCCCGGACGAACCTGCCGGTGAGGCTGGAGCTTGAGGCCTTCTCCGCCGACGGCCGCAAGGCGGCCCAGATGGTGCAATCCGACTACGACTGGGCGCCGCGGATCGGGCCGGCGGAGTTTGAGCCGGTCATTCCGGAGGATTACAAGCTGCTTGCCGACGTCGAGTTGTCGTTCAACGAGCAAAGTGTCGTCGAGGGCCTACGGTTCTTTGCCGAGTACGCGGACGGGAAGTACCCGACCGAGTTGTCCGCGATGGTTGTGGGCCGCGAGCTGCGTCTCGCCCTGCACGCGAAGTACGGTCCCAACCCGCCCTGGCCGCCAAAGCCGGGAGAGGAGAACAGGATCTTCGCGCTCGGCACGGTCGCCCCGTTCTATGCCTTCCTGGCGGCGGAGACCCGTGACCCGGCCTATCACGGCGACCAGGTGACCGCTGAGTTTCCCCACGCCGTGCTCATGCGCTGGCGACTGGACAACGGCAACTACCAGGCGATTCTCGGTGACCTGACCCTTCGGGAGGTGACGGTCGAGGAGTTGAAGGCACTGGAGGCGGCACCGCTCAATCCACAATCGAAGGCCATCAAGCCGCAGCCTCCGGATGGCACTGTCGGGACCGGAGCGGAGAAACTGGAGTTGCGCTGGATGCCCGGGGCACAGGCCACGGGCCACCGGGTATACTTCGGAACCAGCGTTGCCGGTCTGAGCTTGCTCGCGGAGGTGAAAGGCGCCACGTCTATCGTGGCGCCTGCCCTCGAACGTGGTCTAACCTACTACTGGCGGGTGGACGAAATCCAGTCGGATGGCTCGATGGTCGCCGGCGACGTCTGGACCTTCGGTCCCGGCGGGCTGGTCGGCTGGTGGAAGTTCGATGAGGGCAGCGGAACCAAAGCCGCCGATGCGAGCGGCCACGGACTGCACGGCACGCTCGTCGGCGCTCCGGCCTGGGTCGAGGGCGTCGCCGGCAAGGCGCTGGAACTGGACGGCGCCGATGACTATGTGGACCTCGGGAACGATCCGCGTTTCGCCATTACCGGCCCGATCACGCTCTGTGCCTGGGTCAAGGTCAAAGCGTTCGACAAGGAATGGCAGGCGCTTGTCACCAAGGGCGACAGCGCCTGGCGGCTGCAAAGAAACTGGGGTCAGAATACGCTCGAATTCGCCTGTACGGGCGTGCCCGTGCCCGGGACGCTCCTGGGAAGTCTCTTCGGAACCGTAAACGTCAACGACGGTCGCTGGCATCACGTCGCGGCCGTCTATGACGGGTCCCGCGGCTTTCTGTACATCGACGGCCGGTTGGATATCTCGGTCGAGGCGGCGGGGACCATGCGGACCAACGACTTCAAGGCGTTCATCGGCGCCAACGACGAGAAGCCCGGCCGCAACTGGAGCGGCGCGATCGACGACGTACGCATTTACAGCTACGGCCTGACGGCCGAGGAGGTGACGCGGATCTACGAGGTCAGGTCCCGATGAGTGGTCTTCGCTCGCTGCTTGCGATCGGCGCCTTCTCGCTGGCCTTGGTTGCCTCATGCGGCCGGAGCAGCCGTCCGCTGGACGAGAGACTGCAGGCGGCCCTGGACGCCCGTCTGCGGCGCTCTGACGTGAAAGGGGCCTCGGCGGCGGTCGTCCTGCCGGACGGCCGCCTCTGGCGGGGTACCAGCGGCATTTCCCACCCGGGCGAGAAGATGAGTCCCGACATGGCGTTCGCCATCGGAAGCATCACCAAGAACATGGTGGCGGCGCTGCTGCTTCAGCTCGCGGAGGAGGGCACGCTCTCCCTGGAGGACCCCATTGGCAAATGGCTGCCATCCTACCCGCACGTGGACCCCGCCATCACGATCCGCCAGATGCTCAACCACACCAGCGGGTTGTTCATGTTCTGGGACAACCCGCAACTCTGGGATGATCTGGTCCGGTACCGGACGAAGCACTTCACCCCGGAGGAGGTGCTGAGCTATCTGAGAGAGCCCCATTTCCGCCCGGGCGAAGGCTACCGCTATTCCAACACGGGCTATCTGCTGGCCGCCATGATCATCGCCCGGGCCACCGGGTCCACCCTCTCTGCCGAGATGCGTAAGCGCTTTTGGGAACCGCTGGCCCTGGGCAGCGCCCGCCTGGCCCTGGAGGAACCCTATCCCGAGAACCTGGCGCACGTGTGGGGGGACAATTTCGAGAAGGACGGGTCCTACCGGGACGTTACCTTCCTCCCGCGGGTCTCCCACGACAGCATCATCTATGGTTCGGCCGGCGTGTTCATGACCGCCGAGGATCTGGCTCGCTGGACGCACGCGCTATTCCACGGGAAGGTCCTGCGCGCGGATTCCCTGCGGCAGATGCAGTCCCTCGGGCCGGGAGCTTACGGACTCGGCCTGGAACAGTTCAGATTTCGAGTGAGCGGGGGCTTGACCGCAGTCGGCCACGGGGGCGCCAACATCGGGACGGGGGCATATATGGTCTATCTCCCCGATTACGATGTCAGCATCGCCGTCATGGTCAATCGGGTCTTCAGCGGCTGCGACACCCGGATTGTGAAAGACCTGGCCCGGATCACGGCCTCATCTCTGCAGCCCGGGCGTTACCACTTTGACGTCCTGAGGAGCCCGCTGGGGCTCCTTGCGGGACTGTGGCTCCTGGCCGGCGTGGGCGCGGCGATCTACGGCGCCCGCAAAGACAAACCCGTGCCCTTGCTCGTGCTCGGCAGTCTGGCGCTCGCGGCCGGTTGGATTTCGATCGCCAAATGGAGTCCATTAGAGCTCGTGCTGTTCCCCGTGGGTGGCGTGGCCGCGGCCGTGGGGCTGGCGTTGCTCCTGCGACGACGGGTCCGCCGGCCCGATCCTCGTCCGATTCTATCGGCAAGGGCGCGCAAGGATTCTCCGTAACTGGCATAAGCCGACGAGAAGCACGACAGCGCCGGCAAGCCACAACAAACCCCTCAAAACGTGGGGTGCATACCCTCCGACCCCGAACATGCGGCCCGTTGGCGCTGAACGTGCAGCCGACCACCTCCGGACTGCTGTGGTCGTTGAAGACTGTCCGTGCTCAGGAATTGCCGGAATTCGGCTCCGACGGCTGATTCCGGGCATAAGAAATCGGCCTCTCGCGCATCTATATCCAAGGAAAGGGGTAAGAGAATGAAATACCGAGTGCATCGGCTGGACGTCACAAAGGAGACGGCGCAAGAGGAATTGGAGCAATTCCTCAACCAACTGGAAGGAGAAGTGCTGACAGTCGTTCCGTATGTCGTGCCGACCTTTCAACTGATGGGCGCCACGGCGAAGGTCGGCTTCTTCCTCATCGTGGAGAAGGTCAAATCGTCGTTACAGGGTCGATAGGCCTGATCGATCGTCTCGTTACCAGCGGTCCGGCAGAAGTCCTTCGGTACCGTCGGCCCAAGGAGATTGCGATGAAGATCATGAAAGGTATGCTGCAGACGGGTGTTCTGGTGCTGTTCATTTCGGTGTCTCTGCTCGGCGAGGAGGCTTACGCCGGCCCGGGCGAGTCCCAGAAGCTGTACTTCGGCATTGAGATCAACGGGGTTTTGTGCGGGTATTCCGAGATCAGTCTCTCGCCCCTGGTCCAGGACGGCAAGACCATGACGCTGCTGAAACAGAACACCTTTGCCATGCTCTCCGCCCTCGGGAGTCAGTTCAACACGGACCTCAAACTGACCTACCACATCGATCCCGTGACCGGCCGGTTTTCCTATCATGACAGCGACATCACCCAAGGTCCCACGAAACTGGGTTCCGTGATTTCCGTGACCGGAGACACGGCCCGCTTTACCTCCACGCCGGGCAATCGCGAAGTGAAGATCCCGTTGCCACCGGAGGTGGTTTTCGAAAACACGCTGTCGTTTCCCCATCTGCTCCGAGACTTCGTCCAACAGAAACTGGACCAGAAGACGTATGAGATCCTGGAGGTGCGAGACGCCGAAGTTCAGAAATCGACCTACACCAGGGTGGGCACGGAGAAGTTGGAGCTGGCAGGCAGCACCTACAACGCGCTGATTTTGGACAAGTTGAACCAGAAGACGGGCCTGAAGGTGAGAATGTGGCTGGATCTGGAGAGCGGCTATCTGCTCAAGGCCACCGCCCCCGGCAATCGGATTAGCTATCGGGCCGATCCCTCCGTCGTGAACCGAATCAAGATGGCCGACGTGGACGCGAGCATCCTGGCCAAGGCCAATGTGACGATTGCCGATGTGCAAGCCATATCCTACATGAAGGTCAAGGCGACCCTAGAACCTTCAGGATTGTGGGTGACCCAGGAGGGACTGAACGTACCCGGCCAGCGTTTCGCAGGAACCATCAACGACAATCTCATCGAAGGGGTCTTCGAGATTGAGCACAAGCGGTATGACGGCGCGGGGGCGCCGGCCTTCCCGCCGGACTTCGGCAAAGACCAGTCCGTGAAGAAGTACCTCGAAGCGGAAGAGTTCATCGAATCGGATGATCCCGTGCTGGTCACAAAGGCGCAAGAACTCACGAAGGGTTCCAAGGATTCGTGGGAGGCGGCGCGCCGCCTGAACAAGTGGGTCGCCGAGAATATCCACTATGCGATCCCCGGCGGGGCGACCGCCCGCAAGACGTACGACCTCAAAGCCGGAGAATGCGGGGCCCATGCCATTCTCTTGGCCACATTCTGTCGGGCCGTGGGCATCCCGGCACGCGTCGTCTGGGGGTGCATGTACGCTCCCAACTACGGCGGTGTCTTCGGCCAGCACGGCTGGAACGAGATCTATATGGGCCCCGCCGGCTGGATCCCCGTCGATGCGACGGCCGCGGAGATCGACTGTGTCGATTCCGGGCATATCCGCATCGGGGTCCTCCAGTCCCTGGTGACGGCCCTGAATCCCCGCAAGATGGAGGTATTGGATTACCGGGCCGGCTCGGCCCGCATGGGGCAGGCCCCGGAGGGGGCCTCTGATAAATACCAGGCCTACGTTGGCGAGTACACGAACCCGGCCAACAAGAGCGTCATGAAGGTATTCGTTCAGGGCGGGGCCTTGGCCCTCGACGTTCCGGGGAAGGTCGTCTTGGCCTTGAATGACCCCGATGAAAAGGGCGTCTGGCGCTGCAAACTGGCCAGCCAGCTCTTCTTGAAGTTCGACAAGGATGGGTCCGGGAAGGTCGTGGAAATGCAGTTGCACCAAGTCATTCCGTTGCCCAGGAGATCTGGGCCCCCGGAGGAGAACGGTGGCGTTCCCGAGCGCTTGCGGCCCTATCTTGGCGCCTATCTGCTGGCGGCCCGGCAGGCCGAGTTTACTGTTCTTCACCAGGACAATGGTTTGGCCGTCTACGATCCCCTCGAAAAGAAGACCGTGCGACTGCGGCTTCCCGACAATGAGGGAAGGTGGGTGGATGAATTCGACAAGAACGCGGTTTCCTTTGACCGGGACGGGCAGGGCAACATCACGGCCATGAACATCGATTCCGTGACGAGACTCCGCCGGTAGAATCGCAAAAGGACAAAGCGGCGGACCGGGGCGATGGCCGTGCAAACCACTCCTGCCCGCCTACCGGAGGCCGCAGGAAACCGGCGTCGAGACGTTACTGATTCGGGCGGTAGTCCTCCGACTGGTCCCAATCTGCCGTCACGCTGCCAGCACAGTAATTGAGGTGTGGATCTGTCTGCAATGGTCTCTCTTTGGGACGGCAGATCCATACAGCCGGGCGGCTTGTTATCCACTAATCCCGAAGAACATCAAATTCATAAGTGATTTATCAGAACGGAGTCATGGGAGCGCCGGTAGTGGTGCAACGGATTTAATGGCCAATTCGCGACTAACATGAGCGACAGTTCATTTCAGCAGCCGACCCTCGATGCCTGCGGAGTGAGCGGGCCCCTACGGCGTCACTGCATCGGAAACCATCTGAAAGAAGTCACCCATTTTAGAGGGTTCGAGCCATCTGATCACGACCAGCAGATCACGGTCCTGATCAACGGCCACATAGTTGCCGCCAAATCCCACGGCAGTGAATACGGATTCGGACCATCCAGGCACTCTTGCCGGGCTGCGATTGAGCCACCACATGTAACCATAAGTGGGGTTTGCCTCGGACGGCGTGCGAAGCATTTTGATCCATTCTTCAGATATCAGTTGTTTGTCTTTCCATTTCCCGTTGCGCAGGAACAGATACCCGAACCTGGCTTGGTCGCGGGTGCTTATGAACATTCCTCCGCCCCAGTGCCCGCCGCCGCTGACGGACTGCATCTTCACGCCGTCGATCGTTGCCCATGAGTTTTCATATCCGTGCCACTGCCAGGTCGAGGAAGCGCCGATCGGGTCCATGATCTTCTCCTTCAGGATCACGGGCAGCGGCCGCCTCCAGACCCACAGCAGGGAATATGCAAGCACATTCGCGCGTACGTCGTTGTATTTGAAGCTGGTTCCCGGTTCCTTAAGTGGTCTTTGTTTCCATTGCTCCGGGGTTTCACCTTTCGGGGGACGGTCCGCCCAGTCGGGCTTATCCCAGAGGGTGCCGGACCAGTCAGAAGACTGATTCAGCAGGTGATGCCAGGTTATCTTGGAATTGTGTTCGGAAGCGAATGTGCCGTCCCGTACGTAATTGCCGACCTTGTCCTGCACATCTCTGATCGACCCGGCATCGAGCGTCAGCCCGGCCACAGTCGAGAGGTAGCTCTTGGTCACACTGAAGGTCATATCCACCCGCCTTGTGTCACCCCATTCCGCCACGATATAGCCGTTCTTGACAATCATCCCGGCAGGCCCACCTCGGTCCTTGGTCGGGCCGACAATGGTATTGCCCGGTTCAAAGGAACTGAGGATCGCCTGCCTCAGGTCTCTCGGGCCGCGGACTTCATTCGCCATGGCAAACTCGACCGCCTTCTGCAGAGATTTTGCATTCATCCCCACATCTGCGGGCCGGCGCGATTCCCATTCGTCTGTCGGGCCGGGATAGTAGACACGGCCCGATTGCGCGTGAAGCAGCCCGGGACTAAGGAAGAGGCTGACAAGCCACAGGTGCAGGGCGGCGAAGAAATTGAAACTCGAAGACGACCTTTCGAATTCAGGCAGAGGTAGCTTGCGAGACATGATTCACATCTCCAACTTCCAGCACATTTGTCTTTTCAGTCATTTACCAGCGGGCAATTCTCTGAGACGTCACAGTACGTTCATGTGAAGGGCGAGGCCGCCGGCGAGGAGGACGAGCAGGAGGAGGCCGGCGCCGGAGATGGCGAGGGCGTGGCGGCGATGGAATCCGTCGGCGAAGGGTCGAAGAGGCAGACGGATGAGGTCGGGCCACTTGCAGGCCAGCAGACCCAGGAGCATCCACCAGAGGCCGGTGACGAGTACCATGGCACTGGTGACGAAGGCGGTGACGCCCATGTTCATATCGTGGCGAATCCACTGTATTCTGCGTTCTTCGGAGGCCATGGCCCCGCCGGCCAGGGCGGGGCCGGCAAGAAGGGTAAGGACGAAGGCGGCGCCGACGACGAGCAGCGCGGGATAGAGCAGCCATTTCTGGGCGCCGAGGTCTTCGCCGCCGTCGGCGGCCAGGGCGGCGCGGGCCGTGAGGAACGAGACGGCAAGGAAGACCACCTGGAACGGGCTGACAAAGAGGAACAGACATGCCATGACGAGGAAGGCAAACGAGAGGTAGGCCAGTCGCCAGTCTTCGGAATCGGTGCGGAGCTTGAAGATTAGCTTGCCCCACCAGTTCATGGCTTCCGGCGGGACCCACTGACGCGGGCTCCCGAGGCGGGCCAGGACGCCGTCCAGGGCGCTGGACGACACGGGCTCCGCTGCGCCTTCGAGTTCGCGTTCGATGTGCTCGGTGATGTTCTGCTCGACCTCACTGGGGTCCAGGGACTTGGACCAGCGCAGATACGATCGGACCTGTCGCAGGTAGTCATCCAGGCCTTTTCTGGCATTCTCACTGAGTTCGACCATGACTATTCCTTTCGCTTGAGCTTGTCGGTGCCGGTCTTCATCTTCGTCCAGCAATCGTTCATGCGGGTCAGGATGGCGCGGCCCTTTGCGGAGACGGTGTAGTATTTTCGGGCCGGGCCTTCGGCGGATTCCTCGAGCGTGGTCTCGAGGAAGCCCTCGCGTCGCAGGCGGCTGAGAATGGGGTAGACGGTGCCTTCGCTCACGACGAGGGCATCGATTTCTCGCAGTCTCCGGACGATGTCGTAGCCGTAGAGGCGGCTCCCGTCGATGGCGTTGAGGATGCACAGCTCCAGCATGCCCTTACGCAATTGGGTGGACCAGTTGTCGAAGAACTTATCATCCATGCTGGGCACTATATTGCATTGCCTGGTACCTGTCAATACAATTTACCAAAATTTCCAGAAAAATTTCCGCCCTGCGTGGTGGGCTGGCTTCATCAAGCGTCAACAGAACCGCTTCCACCTGTCAGACGTCAGTGCGTTTACCGCAAACACTTGCCTATCCCCTTGTCTAGGATGAGGTGCCGCCCGCAGAGCGCAACGAAAGAAGCAATGATGGCTGCGCCCAGGCCGAATGCCATCAGAGCGTCTCGCGACGGGACCCGCGCTCCAGGCGCGTAGGAACTGCTGCCCGCCAAAGTTGGTAGCGGCCAACGATGTCAAGCATCGGGCACCCGCCACGTTCGACCAAAACCGACCCATGCCGGTTACCCCTTCTCGTTGGCCCGGACCTCGATCTCGAACGCGAATCCGGGGATCAGACGATTCCAACGACGCCGGTCCGCCTGGTTCGTGGACAATGGCGACCTCTGACCTGTCTGTCCGGTCGCAGGATCTGTGGGAAACATTTCGGCCTTTTTCGAGAAGACCAGGCCCAAAGAGCGGCCGTGCCCAAGATTTATTGGGATTCTGCACTGACGGCCGGTATCGGGCATAAGAAATCGGCCGCTCGCGCATCGATATCTAGGACAAGGCATGGAAGATCGAGCCTATCGACTGGAAGTCCAAAGCGGTAGGGCTCGGGAAACGCGGGAGCAGACCCGGGCCAATGCGAAGGAGACGGCTATGAAGAGCAGAAACCGTATTTCGACAGCGTGCATGCTGGCACTGTTGGTCTGGTTGTCGTCGAACCGCCTGGAGACTCACGCGGCCCAGGTCGAGCCCGGACAATTCTACTTTGGCGTCGAGATCAATGGTGTATTGTGCGGGTACTCAGAGATCAGTATCGCGCCGATGGCGGAGCAGGGCAAGGAGATGATCCTGTTGGAGCAGACCACGTTTGCCCTGCTCTCCGCCCTCGGCAGCCAGTTCAACTCGGAGGTCAAGCTGACGTATCATATCGATCCGGCCACCGGCCGGTTCACGTATCACGACAGCCACCTCTCCCAAGGGCCAACCCAGTTGAGTTCCGTCATCCGCATCGAAGGCAATACGGCCCGCTATGCGTCTACGCCCGGTGAGCCGGAGCTCAGCATCCCCCTGCCGCTGGACGTGATTCTCGAAAACACGCTGTGGTTTCCCCATCTGCAGCGGGATTTCGTGACGCAGAGTCTTCCGACGGTCAGCTACGACATCTTCGAGGTCCGGGAAGCCGAGGTGCAGAAATCGACCTATACGAGAATCGGAACCGAGCCGCTTCAGCTTGCGGGCGAAAGCTCCGACGCGCTGATCCTGGACCGGCTGAATCACAAGACCGGTCTCAAGACGCGGATCTGGCTCGACACGGCCACCGGGTACGTGCTCCAGACCACCGCCGCCGGCAATCGCCTCAGTTGCCGGGCGGATCCGTCGGTCGTCAACCGGATCAAGATGGCGAACCTCGACGACACCCTCTGCGCCAAAGTAGGCGTGGTCATCGCGAACCCGCAGGCCATCACCTACATGAAGGTCCGCGCGACCTTGGAGCCGACCGGCTTGTGGGTGACCTCCGAAGGATTGAACGTGCCCGGCCAGCGGTTCGCCGGAACCATCCATGACAATCTGATCGAGGGCGTCTTCGAGATCGAGCACACCCGTTACAACGGCGTCGAGGCGCCGGCCCTGGGCGCCGACTTCGGCCATGACGCCTCGCTGCGGAGCTACCTCGAGCCGGAGGCATTCATCGAATCGGACGATCTCGTGCTTGTGGCGAAGGCCCTGGAAATCACAGCCGGGTCGAAGGACTCCTGGGAGGCCGCGTGCCGCCTGAGCCGCTGGGTCGCCCAGAACATCGGCTACGCGATTCCCGGGGGCGGCACGGCGCGGAAAACCTATGATCTCCGGGCCGGGGAATGCGGCGCCCATGCCATGCTCCTGGCGGCCTTCTGCCGCGCCGTGGGCATCCCGGCACGGGTCGTCTGGGGTTGCATGTACGCTCCCAGTTACGGCGGTGTCTTCGGCCAGCACGGCTGGAACGAGATCTACATGGGTCAAGCCGGGTGGATCCCGGTGGACACGACCGCCGGGGAGATCGACTACGTCGATTCCGGCCACCTCCGCATCGGCGTCTATCAGTCCCCCGTCACCGCCCTGAACCCCCGGAAAATGGAGGTGCTCGACTACTCCGCCGGCACGGCACGCAGGCGGCCGACGCGCGAGCTGGTTGCCGCCCCCTGTGATCCGTAGATCGGCGGCGCCATCTCCGGGGACCCGAGGGAGAAGGACGACGTACCGGGTGCCAACGTACGCATCACGAGGAGACAGATGAGGAAGAAACCGAAATCGCCCTGGCTCTTCGCGGCGCTGATGACGGTGGTCGTGGCGGTCGTGGAGGCCGGCACCGTCCTGCACTTGGTCCCCGGCACTACCCGCGTGGACGTGGGGGCCTTGCTCTTCACGGGCTTTCTGGCGGGTCTCTTCACGGGATTTCACGCGGCGGGGCGCAGCGCCGGCAGCAACGCGCCGTCCTGAATCTGCGCTTCGGCCCCAGGGGCGGAACGTGATGCGTTCTATCTGGACACTGCAAACCAGCGGACCGACGCGAGTCGCCATGCGTATCCGCGACAGCGTCCTCGGGCAAAGCCTCCCAGCCCGCGCCCTCTTGGCTTGCTCTCGCAACCAGGACGGGGACGCACCAGCTATGCTGCCGCGAACGCCCCGAGACGCTTTCAGATGATCTCAGCCATTTCGCCAGCCGGTTCTCCACTTCGTCATGGGTAAGAGTCCTGCCGTCCTCGATGTCTCTCTCCCCCCGCTCGATACATTCGAGAACGTGCAGGTGGTATTGGATATCCTCGAACGTCGAGCCCTCCGGCATCCGGGCAGGGACCGCACAGGCTGGTGTGGGACGCGATGCCTTGGGTGGATCTTGCGGCCAGAGACAACGACCGAAGGGTTGGCCCCATCTGCCTCACATGCCCGCCGTCCCTGTCTCTTGAAGCTTATATCCGGGTAGCGTCAGGCGTCACAGGGTGACGCCTGACGCCCCCACAGATCCGTACGAGCAGCTTTCCTGCATACGGTTCCTCATGTCACGGTTTCGCTACGCCATAGCGGTGATAGATGCGTGGCAAGGGAAGAGGATCACGAGGGAGAATCCCGTTCGCGAAACGATCCCAATTCAGGCGGCGCCCGCGCGTGCGTCGATTCAACCAATAGCGCCAGGCCCGTCGTACGTGTTCGTAGAACCGGGCCAAGCTGGTAAGGTTGCCGGTCAGACCATAGTAGAGGTAATGACCTCGAACCTTCAGGGCGAGTTGTGCCTGCTGCACCGCCACCGGCAGGTGGCGATGCGTGCGACACCACTCGCGGATGGTTCGAACCGCACGCGTGAATCGATCGCGAGCCGTCTTGCGTTGGACCACCCAGCGTCCGCGCCGGCTCCGGCCCCAGTAGTGCGTGAATCCCAAGAAGGTGAAACTCCCGCCGGGACCTCCCTGACCGGGAGAGCGAAAATCCA